>CAIMLY010000030.1 GCA_903842425.1 uncultured Alphaproteobacteria bacterium
AGCTCGTTGAGGGTCTCGCTGCGCCGAACGGCACTGGCCGCCGCCATCTTGACCTGGCCTTCGCTGCGGACTGCGAAGCCCGCGGCCACGCCCACGGACAGGGACTGGTCGAGGACGACCTCCTCGGCGAACTGCGCCGTCCGGTCGGGGTTGATGATCCGCACCTTGCCCCGGGCGCGGATCAGCCGCGTCGAAGCCTCGAACGTCACTTCATCCGCGGTCAGGGTGCGGCCCTGGAAGCGGGCGCGGACGTCGCCCCGGGCCACGGTCAGGCCCTTCTCTTCATCCCGCGATACGCTGTCCGCCTCGAGATAGAGCTGCCCCTCCTCCAGGCCGTCCGCCGCAGGCGCAGCCGTCGACTGGGCCAGGGCGGCGGGGGCTGGCGCGAACAAGGACCAGGCCGCCAGTCCTGTCGCCAACACCAGAGCCTTGATCCCACCGAGCTTCATCGACGCCTTGTCCGGGCGCCCCGCCTGCGATTCGACAGACCGGACGCCCACTTCAACCGTCCTCCGTGTAACAGAGCAGGGCGAGGCCGGACAGCAGGGCGACGAGGGGCGGCGCCCAGGCTCCCAGGATGGGCGGGATGATGTCCGCCGCCGCCAGGGCGCCCGTCATCTGGTTGAAGAAGAAGACCAGGAAGCCCACGGCCGCGCCGCCTCCTGCGGCCAGGGCGAGGCCGCCCTGCCGGGCCAGCCTCAGGGACGAGGCGGCCGCCAGGATCGTCATGGCGGCGAAGAGGACCGGGGTCGCCATCAGCTGGTGGAGCTTGAGCCGGAAGGACCGGGCGCTGAATCCGGCCAGCTCCGTCTGGCGGATGGCGGCGGGAAGGCCCCAGAAGGTGACGGCCTCGGGTGAGGAGAAGCGGTCGATGGCCCCCCTGGACGTCAGGGTGGAGCGCAGCGACAGGGTATCGGACCGCACGGCCGACTGGCCCGCGGCCGCTTCCCGGACATCCCTCAGGTTCCAGTAGCCGGCGCGCAGCACGGCCTCCGCAGCCTCGATCCGCCGCCGGAACTGCAGGCGGCCCTCGGCGTCCTTCTGGTAGACGAAGAGGGAGACGGCGCGCAGGCGGATGGCGTCGCCCTCGAGGTCCCGGGACTTGGCGTGGATGACCACCAGGCCGCGGTCGTCGCCCTGGCGCAGCCAGACCTCCTTGGGGGCGTCTGACAGGTAGGTCTGCATCAGGCGGGCCCGTTCCACCTCGAAGCGCGCCGACAGCCCGGCGGCGAGGGGATTGAGCAGGGTCACCGCCATGAGGCCGGCGACGAAGGCGAAGGCGGCGGCGGGGGCGATGAAGCGCCAGGCCGAGACTCCGGCGGCCCGCATGGCCGTCAGTTCGCTTGAGCGGTTCAGGCCCACGAAGGCCGCGATGCCGCCGAACAGGAAGACGAAAGGGGAGAGGAGGAGGATCAGGCTGGGCGCGCGGAGCAGGGTCAGCCACAGGACGTCACTGACCCCGGCCTCGGTGCGGACCCCAACGGAGCGAGACAGTTCCTCGAATTGAATCAGAAGGATAACGGCGGAAATTACGGCCAGTGCACCGCCAACCGCCCGTGCAGTCCGCCGGAGCAGATAGATGTTCAGGACGCTGAAGGCATGGCTCATGCGGAGGCTCCCGCGCCCGCCCTGGCCCGGAAGCGCCGCGGTGCAATGGCGCGCGAAGGCCTGTTCCGGAAGACGGCGCGCAGGGCCCAGGCCAGCGCGGCCAGTGGGATGAAATACTGAAGGAAATTCAGTGAAGCATCAGATTCTGCTGCAGAAACCGATATGAATCCGAGAATTCGGGTGACCGCAGCGATTCCGCCCGCGATGGCGATCCTTCGACCGTAGCCCAGGCGCGAGAAGGCGCCCCCGATGATGGCCCAGACGGCGAGACCCATGAAGGTCAGGGTGTAAAGTGGCGTCGCCAGGCGGGAATGGCCCTCGGCCAGCAGCTTCCTGGCGTTACGCTTTTCCCAGTCCTGGGTCAGGTCGGCGAACAGAAGTTCGTGCAGGTAGCGGTCCGAGGGCTTGTAGTGCACTCGTTCTTCGGAGCGAATGAACTGGGCGAGTTCAAATGGATAGTCGTCAAACGTAAGGTAGTTCAGGACCCCGTCCGGAGACAGCTCCTGGGTCGAGCCGCGGAAGAGGCGCAGCACCGGCGCGCCGTCCTTCATCACCAGCCGGCCCGTGTCCGCCGTGTAGGTGGTTGCGCCGCCGTCGTCCTTGGCCCGGTGGATGAAGAGGTTCCGGATCTGCCCGTTCCGGTCCACGGACTGGGCGTAGACGGTCAGCCCGGGCGCCGGCTGGGTGAACTCACCTTCCCGGATCAGGGCGGAGACGAGATTTGTGCGGACCTCGAAGAGGACCTCCCGCATCGCCCTGTGGGAGGCCGGCTGGACCCAGAGGTTGATCACGAGGGAGACGAGGGCCAGCACGCTGGCGAGCCTGAAGGCGGGGGCGATGACGCGCCAACGGCTCATGCCCCCGGCGAAGCAGACCACAAGCTCCTGGTCTGTCTGAAGCCGGTTCAGGGTCACCAGGGCGGCCACGAAGACGCTGACCGGGAGCACCATGTTGATGAGCTGCGGCATGGCGAGGGCCGTCGCCTTCAGGAAGACGAGGGCGTTCTGGCCCCCGGCGACGATCAGGTCGAGCTGGGTCAGGGAGGTCGAGAGGAGGGCCAGGCCGGTTGCGGCCGCGACCGCCCAGAGGGTGGGCGCGACGAGCTGGCGCAGGAGGTAGCGGTCGATCAGGCGCATGACGAAATATCAATCCCAGCGGGCGATTTGCCGCGCCTGAAACTCTCGGCTGTTCTAATCATGAGCCGCACCACGGACGCAACCGCCGTGGAGGGTCCGCCCACCGGGCGGGCCGAACTGACGAAACGCCAGAGGGACTGAAGGACCATGCAGATCGAATTCGTTTCGCCCGACGCCGGAATGGCCCCCAGGACGGTCCTGGCCATCGCCGTTCCCGAGGGCGAGGCCCCGGGCATCAATGGCGGGATCTTCGCCGCGTCGGTGGCGGCGAGCCGTTTCACGGGCGCCCGCGGCCAGGTGCTGGAAGTGTCCGGCGCAGCGGAGCGCGTGATCCTGGTCGGCGCCGGCAAGGCTGCGGATTTCGACGTCCTGGCGGCTGAGCAGACCGCGGCGGCGGCCTACGGCGCCGTGAAGCTCTGGGGCCTGGAGACCCTCCGCTTGGTCCCCGCCGTGGACACCGGCGACTTCGCCGCCCGGGCGGCCCTGGGCCTTCGCCTCGCCGCCTACCGTTTTGACAAGTACCGCACCAAGGAGCCCGCCGACCGCAAGCCGTCGGTGACTGCGGCGCAGGTCGTCACCGCCCATGGCGGGGCCGCCGCCGGCGCCATGCCGGCCCTTTCCGCCCTTGCCGATGCCGTGGTCTTCGCCCGTGACCTCGTCTCCGAGCCTGCGAACATCCTCTATCCCGCCGAGTTCGCCCGCCGGGTGAAGGCCCTCGAGGCCCTGGGCCTGTCCGTCGAGATCCTCGGCGAGGAAGAGATGCGCCAGCTCGGGATGGGCTCGCTCCTCGGTGTGGGGCAGGGCAGCGTGCGCGAAAGCCAGATGGTCGTCCTGCGCTGGAACGGCGCCGCCGATCCCGCGGCCCAGCCCGTCGCCTTCATCGGCAAGGGCGTCTGCTTCGATACCGGCGGCATCAGCCTCAAGCCCGCCGACGGCATGGAAGACATGAAGTGGGACATGGGTGGCGCCGCCGCCGTGGCCGGGGTCATGCACGTGCTCGCCGGGCGGAAGGCGAAGGTCAACGCCGTCGGCATCCTCGGTCTTGTGGAGAACATGCCCGACGGCAACGCCCAGCGCCCCGGCGACGTGGTGACCTCCATGTCCGGCCAGACGATCGAGATCATCAACACCGACGCCGAGGGCCGCCTCGTGCTGGCTGACGCCGTCTGGTACTGCCAGGACCGGTTCAAGCCGCGGTTCATGATCGACCTCGCCACCCTGACGGGCGCGATCATCATCTCGCTGGGCAATGACTACGCCGGCCTCTTCTCGAACAACGACGAACTTGCGGACAACCTCCTGTCGGCCTCGAAGGGCGAGGAAGAGCCCCTGTGGCGGATGCCCCTGCCGAAGGCCTACGACAAACAGATCGACAGCGTCATCGCCGACATGAAGAACACCGGCGGACGACCGGGGGGCTCGATCACCGCCGCCCTGTTCATCCAGCGCTTCGTCAACGGCCTGCCCTGGGCCCACCTCGACATTGCGAACACGGCCTGGAAGAAGCCGTCCTCCGTGCCGACCATTCCCGAGGGCGCCACCGGCTTCGGCGTGCGCCTCCTGAACCGGCTGGTCGAGGACCATTACGAAGACCGCGCATGACGGCCTGCGAGGTCTGGTTCTACCACCTGGAACGCCAGGGCCTGGACGAGGTGCTCCCGACCCTCCTGGAGCGGACGCTCCAGAAGGGCTGGCGCGCCCTGGTTCGGACGGCCTCCCCGGACCGGGTCGAGCACCTCGACGGCTGGCTCTGGAGCTACCGTGACGACAGTTACCTGCCCCACGCCGCCGGGCCAGCCGCCGGGCCCGCGGACCCCGTGGTCCTGACGGACCAGGCTGGGAACCCGAACCAGGCGGAGGCCCTCTTCCTGGTGGATGGCGCCGAGGCGCCGGACCTGGCCGGCTTCCAGCGCTGCTCGGTGCTGTTCGACGGCCGGGACGAGGCGGCCCTGCAGCGGGCCCGGGGGCAATGGCGCCGGTTCCGGGACGCCGGCGTCGCCGCCGCCTACTGGCGGCAGGCAGAGAAGGGCTGGGAGAAGGTGTCGTGATGCGCTCGGTGACAGCCCTGGTCCTGGCTGGCGGTCTGGCCGTCCTGGCGGCCTGCGCCGCGCCATCGAAACCTCCCACTGTCTCCGCGCCGGTCGTGCCCAGACCGCAGCCGGAGCCGCCGGACACCTGCGGGCTCAGGGCCGTGAAGGGCCTGGTCGGCCAGTCGCGGTCCGCCATCCCGGTCCCGGTCAATCCCCAGCTCCGGCGGGTGACCTGCACCCGCTGCGTCCAGGCCCAGGACTACAATCCCCGCCGCCTCAACATCTACTACGATGCCGACACCGGAGTGATCGAGCGCGTCGCCTGCGGCTAGGCCTTCAGCGCCTCGAAGGCCTCGACCGCCTCCAGCCAGGCCTGTTCCGCCGCGTCCAGGGTCGCCTGGGCTTCCGTCCGCGCCCGGCCCAGTTCCGCCGCCCGCCGGGGATCACCGGAGAAGGTCGCCGGATCGGCAAGTGCGGCGTCGATCTCGGCAAGGCGGGTGGTGGCGCGCTCCATCGCCGCCTCCGTGGCCTCGACCCGCCGACGCGCGTTGCCGGTGGGCGCCCGGCTCCGCGCCGGGGGCTCTGGCGGCGGCGGCGCAGGCGAGGGCTCTGCGGCGGCTGGCCGGGAGTCCGTGTCCCGGGCGGCCTGCCGGGCCCGTTCCACAACCCTGCGGGCATAGGCCTCGACATCCCCGTCGAAGGGCCGCACCGAGCCGTCCTCGGCCAGCCAGAGCCGGTCGGCCACCAGTTCCATCAGTGACCGGTCGTGCGTGATGAGGATGACAGCGCCCTCGTAGTCGTTGAGGGCGTCCAGCAGGGCCCGCCTGCTGTCGATGTCCAGGTGGTTGGTCGGCTCGTCGAGGATCAGCAGGTGAGGGGCCTCCATGGCCACCAGGTTCAGGAGGAGGCGGGCGCGCTCCCCCCCGGAAAGGTTGGCCGCCGTCGTCTCGACCTTGTCGACACCCAGCCCCCACTGTGCCAACCGGCTGCGGCGGGAGGCCTCGGAGGCCTCCGGCAGGCGGCGGCGCAGGATGTCCAGGGGCGTCTCGGTCGGGTCCAGGGCCTCGATCTGGTGCTGGTGGAACCAGCCGACCTTGAGCCGCCGGTCGCGCCAGAACTCACCGTCCTCGGCCGCGAGGTCGCCGGCGACCAGGCGGGCAAAGGTCGACTTGCCGGCGCCGTTCACCCCGAGGAGGCCGATCCGGTCGTCGAGGTCGAGGCGCAGGTTCAGCCCCTTCAGGAC
>CAIMLY010000031.1 GCA_903842425.1 uncultured Alphaproteobacteria bacterium
CTGAGGCACGCCCTCGCCGGCGCCGCCCACCGCAGCGCCTCGACCCACTCCGACGCCGCCCTGTCGGCCCTGCGCCCGCAGGGGATGGGGGGTTATTCCCCGGGCCCTTCGGCGGCGGGCTTCTCGGCCTGGCGGATGGGCGGCTGGAACCCCGTCGCCGGATCGGGCCGCAGCGCCGTCCTGCCGGGACTGGAGGGCCTGTCCGGCCGGGCCGAGCCGGCGCCCGGGCTGGCGGATCCGGGCGCGTCCTTCGACTTCACGGAAGTCCCGGCCGACTCCGAGGCCCTCGACCAGCCCCTGGGCGCGGCCCGGGCCCAGGTGCACGCCACCTATATCATCGCCCAGACCCGCGACGGCCTGGTGGTGGTGGACCAGCACGCCGCCCACGAGCGCCTGGTCTATGAGCGGATGAAGGCCCAGCTGGAGGCCGGCGGCGTCGCCCGCCAGGCCCTGCTCCTGCCCGAGGTGGTGGAGCTGGACCCGGCCGAAGCCGAGCGCGTCGCCGCCCGGGCGGAGGAGCTGGAAGCCCTTGGCCTCGTCGTGGAGTCCTTCGGCCCGGGCGCCGTCCTGGTGCGCGAGATCCCGGCCCTGCTGGGCGAGACCGATGCGGCGGGCCTGGTGCGCGACATCGCCGACGACCTGGCCGAGACGGGCCAGGCCCTGTCCCTGCGCGAGCGCCTGCAGGAGGTCTGCTCGACGATGGCGTGCCACGGCTCGGTCCGAGCCGGCCGCCGCCTCACCGCCCCGGAGATGAACGCCCTGCTGCGCGAGATGGAGGCCACCCCCAACTCCGGCCAGTGCAACCATGGCCGCCCCACCTGGGTGGAGCTGAAGCTGTCTGACATCGAGCGCCTGTTCGGGCGCAGGTAGGAGCCACGCCATGAGCCGTCCCCCGTTCCACATCGTCTTCGCCCTCTTCCCGGGGCTGACCCAGCTGGACTTCACCGGTCCACACCAGTTCCTGACGCGCATCCCGGGGGCGAAGGTCCACATCGCCAGCCGGGCCGGCGGCGAGATCGAGGCCGAGGGCGGCGTGGTCTTCGCCCGGACCGAGCGGCTGGCGGACATTCCCGCCTGCGACCTGATCTGCGTACCCGGCGGGGCGGAGGCCACTGCGGCGGCCCTGGACCCGGAGTTCGTCGCCCAGGTGCGGCGGCTGGGCCTGTCGGCGCGCTATGTCACCTCGGTCTGCACGGGGTCGCTGATCCTGGGGGCGGCCGGGCTGCTGGACGGCAGGCGCGCCGCCTGCCACTGGGCCTGGCGCCACCTCCTGCCCCTGTTCGGGGCGACGCCCGATCCCGGCCGGGTGGTGCGCGACGGCCATGTCATCACCGGCGGCGGCGTCACGGCGGGGATCGATTTCGCCCTCACCGTCCTGGCGGAGGTCGGCGGCGAGGACCTGGCGAAGACGCTGCAGCTGGGCCTGGAGTACGCCCCCGCGCCGCCCTTTGATTCCGGCCGCCCGGAGACGGCGCCGGCGGCGATCCTGGAGGCCTATCAGGCCCGCATGGCGCCCATGATGCCCCGCCGCGAGGCCGAGGCGCGTGAGGCGGCGGCGCGGCTGGAGGGCCTGGCCCGGTCCTGAGGCGGAGGCGCCCGAAGGCGGCCTTCAGGCCGGGGTGAGCCGGCCGGCGCCATTCTCGACCACGAAGGCGGCCCGCGTGCTGAGGACGCCGCCGGGTCGGCTGACCTGGTCGAGGACCTTGAACTCGGTGCGCCAGACCTCCGGGGTCACGTCGCAGACCACGTAGCCCCGCTGGGCGTTGTTGAACTTCAGGAAGGGATTGTCGGCCAGGTAGCGGCGGCCGTCCGCGCGCTGGTCCACCCCGTCGCCGCCGGAGCTGATGGAGGTGGCGACGAACTCCACGGCCAGGGGCGCGCCAGCGGGGTTCCGGCTGTCGCGGAACACCTCTCCCGCATAGTTCTGGTGCTCGTCCCCCGTGAGGATGACGGTGTTGCCGATCCGTCGGTCCCGGAGGTGGGCGAGGAGCCGGGCCCGGGGCACGGCGTAACCCGCCCAGGTATCCAGGTTGTAGCCGGGCTCGGGCCCCTCCCGGCGCTCCAGGTCCATGACCATGACCTGCTGGGCCAGGACCTTCCAGCGGGCCTGCGACCGGGCGAGGTTGCGGAAGAGCCAGGCCTCCTGGGCCTCGCCCAGCACCTGGGCGGCCGGGTCCCGGACGGCTTCGCAGGTGGTCGCCCACTTGTCGCCGCAGGGCTGGTCGGTGCGGTGCGACCGGGTGTCGAGGAGGTTGAGGTCGAGGAGACGTCCCCAGGCTGCATTCCGGTAGACCTGC
>CAIMLY010000032.1 GCA_903842425.1 uncultured Alphaproteobacteria bacterium
GGCACAGGATGGGGCGCAGGCCCATCTTGAGGGCCTTGCCGAGGACGAACTTGGTCTGGGGCATGACCCCTTCCTCGGCGTCGACCAGGAGGACGCAGCCGTCCACCATGCCGAGGATCCGCTCCACCTCGCCGCCGAAGTCGGCGTGGCCGGGGGTGTCGATGATGTTGACGCGGGTCTCGCCCGCCTCGCCGGACCAGAGGACGCTGGTGCACTTGGCGAGGATGGTGATCCCCCGCTCCCGCTCCTGGTCGTTGGAGTCCATGGCGCGTTCGACGGTCGCCTCGTTCGCCCGGAAGGCGCCGGACTGGGCGAGGAGCTGGTCGACCAGGGTGGTCTTGCCGTGGTCGACGTGGGCGATGATGGCGATGTTGCGAAGCTGCATGACGATCTTATCTGTGGGAGCGCGCGCTTGTAGGGGGTTCCGCGCCCCAGCGCCAGACGCCCCGGACAGTTCCGTCTGCGGAAGGCGTTTTTTGTGCGTTGCAACATAGCATAGGCGCACATTTGTTTCAAATCCGCGAAGGATGTGAGGATCATTTCCTTTTTTTCATCTTTCCGGGCCGGAAAAGGCAATCGTATGCCCTTGAACTTTGGTGCGCTGCAATCTAACTTCCCAATCGTGAGGCGTCGCTGACGCTTCTGCCCTTCCTGGGCGTTTCCTCCCTAATGAACTGCCGCGCCCTCACCGGCGCGGCTTTTTTTTGGCCCGGGCGCCGGAAGTCGCCTTCTGGGGGGCTCAGGGGTTCAGGAGGGGCCGCCAGTCGGCGCCGGCCAGGCGCGAAATCACCCCGTCCAGGGCCGCCTTCAGGCGCGGGAAGCCGGCGGTGGTCTCAAGCCGCGTCTCATCCAGGTAGAGCCCCCGGTTGATCTCGACCTGCAGGGCGTGGGTCCGCCGGTCGGGGCGACCGTAGTGCTCGGTGGTGTAGCCGCCGGCGAAGGGGGCGTTCCGGGCCGTCCGGTAGCCGGCCTCCGACAGGAGCCGCTCCACCGCCGTCGTCAGGGCGGGGCTGCAGGCCGCGCCGAACCGGTCCCCCAGGACGAAGTCGACCCCCGGCGCCGCGGACTGGGGCATCGAATGCCAGTCGATCAGCACGGCGAAGCCGTGGATCGCCCGGGCCCGGGCCAGCAACCGGGACAGGGCGTCATGGTAGGGCTGGTGCACCCGGGCGATCCGCGCCAGGCCTTCCGCCAGGCTGAGGCGCCGGTCGTAGATCTCCGCCCCGCCCGAGGCGACGCGCGCCACGACGCCCAGTCCCGCCGCCACCCGGGGCGAGAGGGCGCGGGCCCCGTCCGGCAGGGCTTCGCGGAACAGCCGGGGGTCCAGTTCGCCGGGGTCCCGGTTGACGTCCAGGTAGGACCGGGCGGTCAGGGCGCAGATGACCGGCGCGCCGAAGGCGGGCGCCCGGTCGATCAGGTCGTCCACCCGGGCGTCCTCGCTGCGCCGGATGCACAGGGTGTCGAGGGCCGGGTTCATGTCGTCCGGATAGAGCCTGCCCGAGTGGGGCGAGGCGAAGACCAGGGGCGTCGGCGCCGCCGCGGGCCCGCCATCGGGCCAGCGGATGTCGAAGGCTGTGGACATCTGCGGGTTCGCGGCGGACAGGCTCATGCCGGCATATGAGCCCCTCTTGCATCCCCGGGTCAAACCGGCTTGAGGTGGGGCCTTCCGGCGGCCGCTCCAGGACGATCCATGCCCCGCATCCTCTTTGCCGAAGACGACGACTCCCTGCGCGGCTTCCTGGCCCGCGCCCTCGAACGCGCCGGGCACGAGGTCGAGGCCTGCGCCGACGGCGAGGAAGCGGCCGAACACATCGACCGGGACTGGGACCTGCTCCTGACCGACATCGTCATGCCCGGCATGGACGGCATCGAACTGGCCCGGCTGGCCGCCGAACGGCATCCGGGACTGCGCATCATGTTCATCACCGGCTTCGCCGCCGTGGCCCTCAAGGCCGAGGAGACCGCCCCGCCCGGCGCCCGGGTCCTGGCCAAGCCGGTCCACCTGCGCGAACTGGTGGTGGAGGTCGAGCGGATGCTGGCGGCCTGAGCCGCGACGACGACTGTCGTCTGCCCGCTTGCGCAGGCCCCGCCCCGCCGGTATATCCCCGCCTCCGCTTCCCGACCGGGAAGCCGACCCCGGACGTGTAGCTCAGCGGTAGAGCACCTCGTTGACATCGAGGGGGTCACAGGTTCGATCCCTGTCACGTCCACCATTTTCCTGAGAAGCTTTTTTCCCGGCTCATCCCCCCCAGGCCCCCGGGATCCCGGCCCCGTGTCCCAGGAGCGGGAGCGGCAACATCTGCTCGGCGGCGAACTGGGGCGGAATGTCGGCGTCGGTCGTGCGCACCTCCTCGCTCCAGTCGCGCCACATGTCGGCCTGGGGCGGATCAAGGCGCGTCTGGTCGAGGTCCGTCTTGCAGAAGTCGTACAGCAGGGCCTGCCGGATGTGGGGGGGATCGGAGAGATTGCGCCCGGCCATGTGGCCGAGCCTGTGGTGCCAGAAGACCACGTCCCCCGCCGCCCCGTGGCAGTCCACGGAGGGAGTGTCGGCCTCGACCTTCCCGACCTCCTCCAGGTAGGCGGGGGGATAGAGTATGCCCTTCAGCGACGGCAGGTGCGGGTAGTAGGGCGCCCGGGCCTGGTCGTACTGCAGCTGGAAGAGGGGATAGAACCTGCGGTGGCTGCCGGGCCAGACGCGGAAGGCCCCGCTGTCGGCCGGGCAGTCCGACAGGAGGCAGACCACGCCCAGGTGGAAGGGATGGCCGTCCGTGTGCAGGTGGTCCCCGGCGCCGGCCAGGGCCTCCCGCTCCGGCAGGGTGGCGTAGATCCCGCGGACGCCCTCGCCGAGCTGGGGGTCGACCGGGCCTCCCGGCCAGGCGGCGCCCCATGAGCCCATGGGCTGGCCCCCGACGCGGGGAGGACGAAGGCTCCCTGCGCCCAGCAGCTGCTCGGCCCAGCCCTTGAGCGGGGCGTTCCAGACGATGTCGACCAGGGCAGCCTCGGTCCCCGCCGCCCGCAGCTGCCACCGGCTGCCGCCCAGGGTCAGCAGGGGATCGTCCGAGGCCTCCGACGCCGGAACCGGCCGCCAGGTCTCCGGGTCGTCCCGGCGGATCGAGGCGGGCGCGGACTCCCACATCCGGTCCAGAGCCCTGTCGCATCGGGCCCGGTCGATGGCCCGTCGCTTGATCAGGTAGCCATGGCGCTTGAAGAAGCTGATCTCGTGCGCCGCCAGGGGCGTGGGGTCGAGGGTCATGATCGTTTCTCCGGAATACGGGGATATCCCCCGGCCCCCAGGCCGTTCACCAACACCGGCGGTCCGCGAACAGGGCCGCGAAGTTGCGGTGGTAGACGTTCGCCTTCAAGGGCTCCCCCACCCCGCCCAGGGTGCGCTCGTAGCGGCCGATGGGATCGGCGAAGGCCGGGAGCCAGTCCGCGGGCTCCATCATGTGGGTGTCGGCGTCGAGGATGAGCAGCCGATGGGCGTAGGGCATGGCGTGTCCTCCAGCCCGTCCGCCTTCGACGGCGCCTGGGCGAAGACAGTGTTCCCTGAAATCCGGCGGCTTGAAAAGCCAGGGTTCAGGATTTCCGGGCGAGGGCCGCCACCGCCTCGGCGGCGCGGTCGAGGTCCGGGCCGGTGA
>CAIMLY010000033.1 GCA_903842425.1 uncultured Alphaproteobacteria bacterium
TCCCCGGATTCTGGGTTGAGGCCTCCGGCGGTGAAGCCTCCAACAACGTGCGAACCCGGGGCATTCCGACAGACGGTTACTCCTCGGTGACGATCCAGGAAGACGGCCTGACCATCCAGCACGACGGCGGACTGGGCTGGCTGAACGCCGACCAATCCTTCCGGCTCGACGAGACCATCGGACGCGTTGAGGCCGTTCGCGGCGGTCCCGCCTCCATCTTCGCCTCCAACTCGCCCGGCGGAACCGTCAACTTCATCACCCGCAAGGCCGGCGAGACTGCAGAGGGCCTGGTGAAGGCCACGGTGGGCGACTACGGCATGTACCGGGCGGACTTCTGGTATGGCGCGCCCTTGGCAGATGGCTGGGGCCTGACCCTGGGCGGTTTCTACCGCTCAGACGAGGGCGTCCGGAGCCCGGGCTTTACCCAGAACAAGGGCGGGCAGGTCCGGATCGGACTGTCGAAGACGTTTGAGTCCGGCCGCCTCGACGTCAACGTCAAGCATATCGCAGACAACATCGGGTTCCTCCTACCGGTCCCGCTGACCTTCAATGGCAAGCAGGAACCCGCAGGCGTTCCTGGATTCGACGCCAATTACGGGACCCTGGCCGGCCCGGACAACCGCCTGGTAAGTTTCCGGAACGTGAACGGACCCTTCGCCTTCGACCTCGGCAAAGGCACGGATGTGAGCCTGACGGCGATCACGGTCGGGCTGGACCTGGAGGTCGGCGCTGGCTGGCGCCTGCAGAACACCGGCCGTTACCGGACGAGCGACATCCTCCGCAACGGGCTCTTCCCGACGGGCAACATCGAGACGGCGACCGGCCGTCTGAACGGCATTCGCAACGCCGCCCTCGCCGCCTTCCCGGGGGCCGTGGACGTCCAGTACCGCTACGCCACCTCGGGAGCCGCCTTCGACCCGGTGACCGCCAATGGCAATGGCCTTGTGGTCAGCGGCAATCTCCTCAGCGTCTCGGTTCCCCTCACGGAGTTCACCAACGATCTCCGCCTCGTCCGGATGTTCGAACTCGCGGGCCAGACTCACGACATCGCCATCGGCAGCTATGTCTCGGACTACAGCTACGACTATGACCGGTACATGGCCACATCCAACCTGGAGGTGCGTAACCAGGCCCGCAAGCTCGATATCGTGGCGGTAAACGCCGCCGGCGGCATTGTCGGCCGGGTCACTGAGAACGGCATCCTCCGCTACGGGTCGCTGTTCGACAACGCCGCCATCGACGCCCGGGTACTCGCCTTCTATGCGTCCGATGAGTGGCAGGTGACGCCCCAGTTCCGCATTGACGCGGGGGTGCGTCAGGAGCGGATCGAGTTCTCCGGCTCCGTCGAAGGCAAGCAGACCGTGGACCTGGGTGTCGCCGGAACCCTTGCCGACAACCAGGTGATCACCGGGACGGGAGTCTTTACTCCCATCGATCGCGACTACTCAGGCTTGAGCTGGACCGTGGGCGCCAACTACCAGTTTGAGGAAGGGCTCGGCGTCTTCGCCCGATACACCGACACCGTGCGCCTCCCCGCGCCATCGGAATTCCAGGGCAGCCCCGGGGACGCCCTCCGGACGGACATCAAGAAGACCCCTGTCCAGATGATCGAGGCAGGGCTGAAGTGGCAGACCGACGCCTTCAACCTCTTCGCCACGGCGTTCCAGACCCGTTTTGAGAACATCCGGTTTAACGACA
>CAIMLY010000034.1 GCA_903842425.1 uncultured Alphaproteobacteria bacterium
CCTGATCTACGGCCGGATGCGGATGGAGGGCTTCGTGGCCTCCGACTTCCCCCACCTGCAGGAGCAGTTCCAGTCCGACATGGCCGGCTGGCTGAAGTCCGGCCGCATCCGCTACCAGGAGACCGTGCTGGAAGGCTTCGAGCGGGCGCCCGAAGCCCTGATCGGCCTCTTCGAGGGCCGTAACGCCGGCAAGATGCTGGTGCGGCTCTAGCCTACTCGGCGGGCGTCCGGGCGGCGGCCTCGCGGGCGGCCCAGCGGGCGCGGAGGCTCTCGCTGGTCTCCCGGCTGCCGTCGGGGCTCCAGCCCGGAGGGCCGAAGAGGTAGCCGCCGACCTCCCGTAGCGACCGGGCCGAGGCCAGGTCCCGGGCGATGGCGATCCATTCGTGGAAGGCCACGGTCAGGATGTTGAAGCTGCCCAGGTTGCGGATCAGGCCGTAGCGCGGCTTTTCCTCGTCCAGCTCGGCCTGGAAGGTGCTGAACATCTTGTCCCAGATGATCAGGATGCCCGCGTAGTTGCGGTCCAGGTACTGTGGGTTCCGGGCGTGGTGCACCCGGTGGTGCGAGGGGGTGTTGAACACCGCCTCGAACCAGGCCGGCATGCGGCCCACCGCCTCTGTGTGGATCCAGAACTGGTAGACGAGGCTGATTCCCTGCTGGATGGCGATCTGCGCCGGCGAGAAGCCGAGGAAGGCAAGGGGCAGCCAGAGGAGCCAGGTCCCGGCCAGGCTTCCGGTCCAGGTCTGTCGCAGGGCCGTGGACAGGTTGTAGTGCTGGGAGGAGTGGTGGTTGACGTGGGCCGCCCACCAGAACCGCCGCTCGTGGCTCAGTCGGTGGAAGGCGTAGTAGGTCAGGTCCTCGAGGAAGAAGATCGCCACCCAGCCCCACCAGGCGGTGAAGGGCACGGTGAAGATCCGGTGCTCCCAGGCCCAGACCGTGGCGGCGAAGACCAGGCCCGCGGTCAGCAGGGCGGGCACGCCGCGCAGAAGACCCATCCCAAGGGAGGCGAGGGTGTCCCGGGCCTCGTACTCGGCCTTGGCCAGGCGCAGGCGTCCAAGGCCGATCTCCAGCAGGATGGCCAGGATGAAGAAGGGGACGGCCAGCTTGACCGGGTCGAAGGGGGCTTCCAGCATCAGGCGATCTCCGGGACCCATCCCGCCAGGGCGGGACGGGCAAGGCGCGGGCTCACGCCGGGCAGGCGCAGGTACAGGCGGCCCTCACGGACCGGCGCCGAAGCAGCCTCGGCCCAGGCCAGGTCCCGGGCCACCCAGGCATCGCCGAGGCGAAACAGGTAGAGGGCCCGCGGGCCGGAACGGGCGAGCGCCGCCGAGCCGTCGGCGGCCAGCCAGATCCGGTCGATCTGCGCCTCTGGGAAATCGTCCGCCAGGAGGCCCCGGGCAGCGGCCTCGTCGAGCGGCGGGGTCGGACGGGCCAGCCGGGCCAGGGCCGCAAGTCCGGCCAGGACCAGGACGGCGATGCCCGAGGGGATGAGGCCGGTCAGGATGGTGGGCAGGGAAATGGCGGCGGTCCTCCTGGCGGCAGACTCGGGCAAGCCGGCGGGATGGTCAAGCGACGGGGTCCCTCCGGCTTGACGGCGGCGGCTGCGGGGCGCTGTCATCCGCCCATGGACGCCCTGACCGACTTCATCCGCCGCCTGCCCAAGGCCGAGCTTCACATGCATGTCGAAGGCTCCCTCGAGCCGGAGATGATGTTCGACCTGGCCCGGAGGAACCGGGTCGCCCTGCCCTTCGCCAGCGTCGAGGCGGTCCGCGCCGCCTACAGCTTCAGCCGTCTCCAGGACTTCCTCGACATCTACTACCAGGGGGCGGCGGTCCTCCTGACCGAGGAGGACTTCCACGACCTCGCCCTGGCCTATTTCCGCCGGGCCGCAGCGGACGGCGCGGTCCGGTGCGAGATCTTCTTCGACCCCCAGACCCACACCGACCGTGGCCTGCCCTTCCGCGTCGCCATCGAGGGCCTCCTGTCCGGCATGGCGGCGGCCGAAGCCGAGTTGGGCCTCTCCACCGGCCTGATCCTCTGCTTCCTGCGCCACCTGCCGGAATCGTCGGCCATGGACACCCTGAAGGCCGCCGAGCCCTGGCTGGACAGGCTTCTGGGGGTCGGCCTGGACTCCTCCGAGGCGGGCTTCCCACCCTCCGGTTTCCAGAATGTCTTTCGCGCCGCTGGCGAGCGCGGCCTGAAGCGGGTCGCCCACGCGGGCGAGGAAGGCCCGCCCGCCTACGTCGCCGAGGCGCTGGACCTGCTCCACGTCGACCGGATCGACCACGGCAACCGGGCGCTGGAGGACGGGGCCCTGACCGCCCGGCTGGTGCGGGAAGGCCGGGTGCTGACGGTCTGCCCGCTATCGAACCTCAAGCTCTGCGGGGTTCCCTCGCTGGAAGCGCATCCCTTGAAGCGGATGCTGCAACTGGGCCTGAAGGCCACGGTAAACTCGGACGACCCGGCCTATTTCGGCGGCTACCTCCTGGACAACTGGGTGCAGACCGCCCGGGCGGTCGGGCTGGAGCGGGACCACCTGGTCACCCTGGCCCGCAACAGCCTGGAAGGCGCCTTCTGGAGCGAGGCGGATCGGGCGCCCTGCCTGTCCCGGCTGGAGGCCCTCGCCGCCGGTCAGTGATCGCCCGCCATCATGTCCCGGGTCATGACCCACTTGCCGTCCAGCCAGTCGACGATCTCCCGCGCAGCACCGTGGTCGAAGGCCGCGTAGCGCCCACGAAGCCGCTCCCGCACCGCCGGGTCCATCCGGTCGCGACCGGTATCGTTCAGCAGGATCAGGTGTCGCCGGACAAGGTCCGAGAGTTCGGGGCCCAGCACCTCCTGCGCCGCCGTCGCCAGGGCCGCGCCATAGTCATAGTCGTCGCCCAGGCGGTAACTCTCCGGCAGGGTCAGGGCTGGCAACAGGGTCAGCTCCGGCTGGAGGGCGGGGTTCACCGCATGCGCCGCCAGCCGGGAGCCGATCTGCGCCGGACGCCCCGTGAAGGCTCGCAGGTAGAGGAAGGGTGACATCCGCGGGCCGTCATTCACGGGATAGTTGTCCCAGAGGAGGGGCCGGCGCCCGAGTTGCTCGCCCACTCTCTCCAGATGACGCACCCCGTAGGCGCGGCTGCATACCTCCTCGCCCGTCCAGAAGACCTCGATCCGTGGGTCCAGGGCGCGTCCAAGGTCCTCGAGATAGCCCTCCGGGCGCTGGCCGAAGGCCATGTCCAGGGCAGGATCGTCGGAATAGTAGGTGGGGCAGAAGACGATGCGGCTCGCCCGGGTCCGGCCCGCGATCCAGTGGACGATTGCGGCCTGGGCCTCGGCCAGGCCGGGCAGGTCCCCACGCATGTCATCGAAGAGGATGCCCAGGTCGTCGACGCCCAGGTCGTCGAGACAGGCCAGCTTGTTCGCCAGGGCCGCCTTGGCGTCGGCGCCGAAATCCTGCCAGACCTCGAAGGGGCTGAGGCCTACCCCGAACCTGACTCCAGCGTCCCGACAGGCAGCGGAGAAGGCCGACAGGGCCTGCAGGTCGGCGTCCGGATGGACTTCCCGCCAGCGCCGGCGCAGGAAGGCGTCGGCCTTTGGGGCGTACATGAAGAAGCGATAGCCGGTGGTCGCGAGGCGCCGCATGACCCGCTCCCGCGCCGCCCAGTCCCAGGGCAGCCCGTAATACCCCTCGATCAGGCCCAGTTCCGGCGTCATGGCGCTCCCCTGCTCTTCCCGCCCCGTCCCGGCGTGCTATTCAGTTCGCCCCGGTCCCGACGGAACCGGATCGGAGCGGAGAGACATCTTGCACGCAGCGGTCATCGCGGCCACCGGCCTCTTCACCCCCGCCGAGCGGGTCACCAACGCCGAGCTGGTGGAGGCGTACAACGCCTTCGTCGAGGTCCACAACGCCCGTCACGCGGCGGAGATCACCGCCGGCCAGGTCGAAGCCCTCGCCCCCTCCTCCGTCGAATTCATCGAGAAGGCCTCGGGCATCAAGTCCCGGTACGTGATGAACCGGTCCGGCGTGGTCGACCCCGAGGTCATGCACCCCCTGATCCCCGAGCGGCCGAACGACGAGCTCTCCATCATGGCGGAGATCGGCGTGGCGGCGGCGAAGGACGCCATCCGGCGCTGGGGCAAGGACGCCTCGCAGATCGACGCCGTGGTCTGCGCCGCCTCGAACATGCAGCGGGCCTACCCGGCCATGGCCATCGAGATCCAGCAGGCCCTTGGGATCGACGGCTTCGGCTTCGACATGAACGTGGCCTGCTCCTCTGCGACCTTCGGCATCAAGACCGCCGCCGACTACATCGCCACGGGCTCCGCCCGGGCGGTGCTGGTGGTGAACCCCGAGATCACCTCCGGCCATCTGAACTTCCGTGACCGGGACAGCCACTTCATCTTTGGAGACGTCGCCACCGCAGTCATCGTCGAGCGCGCCGACCAGGCGACCGGCGGCTGGGACATCCTCGGGACCCGGCTGAAAACGGTCTTCTCGAACAACATCCGAAACAATTTCGGCTTCCTGAACCGCACCGCGCCAGGCAGCGAGGGCGCCGTGGACAAGCTCTTCGTCCAGGAGGGCCGCAAGGTCTTCCGTGAGGTCGTGCCCATGGTCTCTGAGATGATCGTGACCCACGCCGCCGACCTGGGCATTGATCCCACCGCCCTGAAGCGGCTGTGGCTGCATCAGGCCAACATCAACATGAACGATCTGATTGGCCGCCGCGTCCTGGGCAGGGACCCGTCCCCCGAGGAGAACGTCATCATCCTCGACGAGTTCGCCAACACCTCGTCGGCAGGCTCGATCATCGCCTTCCACCGGTCCCACGAGGACTTCGCGCCCGGGGAGACGGGCCTGATCTGCTCCTTCGGGGCGGGGTACTCGGCGGGAACCGTCTTCGTCCGCAGGCGCTGAAGCGCCGCGGCGGTCGACCTCCCCGCGAGAGAAATCGCGGGTGAGCTCTCCCCCAGGGGGAGTTGTCGGCAACGCCGATTGAGGGGGTCAACCCGGCTGTCCGGCTGAATCCTGCCAGAGACCGCCGGTCAGGGGCGGACGGCGTCCGGACGCACCAGGGTGACGGTCATAGGCGCCCGGACGGACCCGACCTGGTGGGCCGCCTTCCAGTCCATGGCCATCCGCACCCGAGAGCCCACGGACGGGTGGGTGTAGAACAGCGTTTCCTCTAGCTGGCCGGGCGTAGCGGCGCGGTACTCGATGGTCTTGACGAGGGCCCGAGCGAGGCCGTCCGGCTCCCGGGCCCGCTCCAGCGAGAAGCGGTCGGACTCCGTCTCCGCCCAGCGGGTGAAGCTGGCGGCGACCGGATTGCCCACCAGCCCCAGCACCAGGATCATGGCGCCAAGCACAGGATAGCCAGCGGGGTCGGAGAGGCCCCGGACACCGGAGGCGCCAAGCCAGCGCGCGACCAGGGGGAAGAGGCGGTCGACGAGGAAGAGGGCGAGCACGGCCATCACCGACAGGAAACCGGCGTTCCACCAGCCATGGCGGAGGACGTAGTGCCCCATCTCGTGGCCGACCACGGCGCGCACCTCGGCGATGTCCGCGTCCTTCTTGAACATCACGTCGCTCATGGCGATCCGCGTGCTGCCCAGCAGGCCCGAGACGTTGGCGGTGTATCGGTTGGACTGTCGGGAGCCGTCGTAGATGAAAATCCGGTCCGAGGGGACGCCGTTGGCCTCGCCCAGGGCCACCACGGCATCCCGCACCGGTCCGGGCGGCGCGGGCTCGTAGCGGTTGAAAAGGGGGGCGATGAAGACAGGCGCCACCACCATGGCCAGGATGAAGACCAGGGACACCAGGGCGCCCGACCATGCCCACCACAGTCGCGGGGTCCGCCGGATCAGGGCGTAGACACCGACCGCCACAAGGGTGGAGGTGACCACCGCGATGAGGGCGTAGACGAGGTACTCGCCGAGCCAACCGGACAGGGACTGGCTCGTCATGCCGTAGGCCTTCTCCCGCGCCCAGTCCGACCAGGCGACCCAGGGCAGGTTCAGCACTGTCTCGGCGACAAGGGCGAGCGCCAGGACCGCGGCGCTGGTCCTGAGGGGCCCGACGCTGCGGCCCTCCAGGCGATCCCGGAGCCGCACCAGAAGGCCGGAGCGAAGGACCAGCCAGTAGGCCGCCACGCCGATCACCGCCGTCCAGAGGATCAGCCAGTGGCCGCCCTGGGTGTAGGCCGTGGCGCGGGCGTGCGCCTCGGGACTGAGGGCCGACAGATAGGCCGCCGTGGCGGCCTCAGGATCGAAACGGTTCAACCTGTTCCTCCGCCCGGCGACCTAGCGGTCCTTCTCGCGCTCGCCGAGCGCCGCCTGGGCCGCGGCGAGGCGGGCGATCGGCGTGCGGAAGGGCGAGCAACTCACATAGTCCAGGCCAATGGCCTCGCAGAACTGGATCGAGGCCGGATCGCCGCCGTGCTCGCCGCAGATGCCGAGCTTGACCCCTGGCCGGACGGCGCGGCCGCGCTCTGCGGCGATGCGGATCAGGTCCCCGACGCCCTCCTGGTCAAGGCTCACGAAGGGGTCCTTCTCGAAGATGCCCTTCTCGAGGTAGGCGGTCAGGAACCGGCCTGAGTCGTCACGGCTGATCCCGAAGGTGGTCTGGGTCAGGTCATTGGTGCCGAAGGAGAAGAACTCGGCCGACTCCGCGAGGTCTCCGGCGCGCAGGGCGGCGCGGGGCAACTCGACCATGGTGCCGACCTGGTAGGCGAGGCTGAGCGACCGCTCGGCCAGAACCGCCTTCGCCACCCGGTCGGTGAGGGTCCTGAGGAAGCGCATCTCCTCTCCCTTGGCGACCAGGGGGTGCATGATCTCGAGGATCGGCGCGGTACGGCCTGCCCCTGCGATCTCGCAGGCCGCCTCGAAGATGGCGCGGACCTGCATCTCGTAGATCTCTGGGTAGGAGATGCCGAGGCGGCAACCGCGATGCCCCAGCATGGGATTGGTCTCGTGCAGCTCGCGCACCCGGCGCCAAAGCTTGTCCGCATCCAGTCCGCCGGCCTCGGCCACGGCGCGCACGTCGTCCTCGGTCTGGGGCAGGAATTCATGCAGCGGCGGGTCGAGCAGCCGGATGGTGACCGGCAGGCCCTCCATGATGTCGAAGATCTCGACGAAATCCGCCCGCTGCATGGGCAGGATCTTCTCCAGGGCGGCGCGGCGGCCGGCCTCGTCGTCGGCCAGGATCATCTCGCGGACAGCCTGGATCCGCTGCTCATCGAAGAACATGTGCTCGGTGCGGCACAGGCCAATGCCCTCGGCCCCGAACTGCCGGGCGGTGCGCGCATCCAGCGGCGTCTCGGCGTTGGCCCGCACCCGCAGGCGACGGAAGCCGTCGGCCCAGCTCATGAGGGTGGCGAAGTCGCCGGTCAGCTCGGGCTCGATCATTTGCACGGCCCCGGCCAGCACGTCGCCGCGGCTGCCGTCGACCGTGATCACCTCCCCCGCCCGGATGCTGCGTCCCCGGACGTGGAAGACCCCGGCCTTCTCGTCAATCCGGATGTCGCCGGCGCCCGAGACGCAGGGACGACCCATGCCCCGGGCGACCACGGCGGCGTGGCTGGTCATTCCGCCCCGGGCGGTGACGATGCCCCGCGCGGCGTGCATGCCGTGGATGTCCTCGGGACTGGTTTCCTCCCGGACCAGGATCACCGCCTCTCCCGCCCCGCCCCGACGCTGAGCCTCGTCGGCGTCGAACACCACCACGCCCGTGGCCGCCCCGGGCGAGGCCGGCAGGCCGGTCGCCACCAGGTCGCGGGGGCTGGCCGGATCGATGGTCGGATGCAGGAGTTGGTCGAGGCTGGCCGGGTCAACCCGCATCACGGCCTCTTCGCGGCTGATCAGGCCTTCGGCGGCCATGTCCACGGACATCTTGAGGGCCGCCTTGGCGGTACGCTTCCCGTTCCGGGTCTGCAGCATGTAGAGGCGGCCGCGCTCGACGGTGAACTCCACGTCCTGCATGTCCCGGTAGTGCCGCTCCAGCCGCTCGACCACCTCGCGGAACTGGGCGAAGACGTCGGGCAGGGCCTCTTCCATCGAGGGCGCGCGATCGCCCATCTCCTCGCGGGCCGCCCGGGTCAGGGCCTGGGGCGTGCGGATGCCCGCCACCACGTCCTCGCCCTGGGCGTTGATCAGGAACTCGCCGTAGAGGCGGTTCTCGCCCGTCGAGGGGTTGCGCGTGAAGGCCACCCCGGTCGCGGACGAGTCGCCCATGTTGCCGAACACCATGGCCTGGATGTTGACGGCCGTGCCCCAGCTCTCGGGGATGTCGTGCATGCGGCGATAGAACTTGGCCCGCTCGTTCATCCAGCTGGCGAAGACGGCGCCGACCGCGCCCCAGAGCTGGGCCTTGGGGTCCTGAGGGAAGGGCTCGCCCAGCTCCTCCTCGACGGCGGCCTTGTAGTCGGCCACCACCTTTTCCCAGTCCTCGGACGTGAGGGCGGTGTCGACGGTGACGTCGAGCCGGTCCTTGTGGGTGTCGAGGATTTCCTCGAACAGGTGGTGGTCCAGGCCCAGCACCACGTTGGAGTACATCTGGATGAAGCGGCGGTAGGAATCGAGGGCGAACCGGCGGTCTCCGGCCAGGGCCGCCAGGCCCTCGGCGGTGGCGTCGTTGAGGCCCAGGTTCAGCACCGTGTCCATCATGCCCGGCATGGAGGCCCTGCCACCGGACCGGACCGAGACCAGCAGGGGCGCAGCGGGATCGCCGAACCTCTTGCCGGTCAGGGCCTCGACGGCGCCGAGCGCCGCCTCGACCTGCCCCGCAAGGCTGTCCGGGTAGGCCCGATCATGGGCGTAGAAGTGATTGCAGGCCTCGGTGGTGATGGTGAAACCGGGTGGAACCGGAAGGCCAAGGGCCGACATCTCCGCCAGGTTGGCGCCCTTGCCGCCCAGCAGGTTGCGCATGGAGGCGTCGCCGTCCGCAGCCCCGCCCCCGAAGGCGTAGACCCACCGCGTCTGACCGGGCATTGGCGGTCCCTTCCTAGCCGTTGACCTGCCCGAAGTCGGCGACCTCGGACATGGCGGCGCGGACCTGCGCCAGGAGCCTCAGGCGGTTGTCCCGGGCCAGCGGGTCTTCTGAATTGACCAGAACTTTCTCGAAGAAGGCGTCGACGGGTCCGCGAAGGTCGGCCAGGGCCCGCATGGCGCCGGCGAAATCCTCGGCGTCGGTCAGTTCCGCGACCCGCGGCGCGGTCGCGGCCACCGCCGCCACCAGGGCGACTTCCTCTTCGGGCGCACCGGGGAGGGCGAGGGCCGGACCCGAGGGCAGCGGCCCCTTCTTCTCCTCGGCCTTGAGGATGTTGGTCGCCCGCCGGAAACCCGCCAGGAGGTTGGCGCCGTCCTCGGTGGTCAGGAAGTCCGTCAGGGCCTCGACCCGCGCATGGATCCGGACCAGGTCGTCGTCGCCGAGGGCGAAGACGGCGTCGACCAGGTCGTGCCGCCGGCCCTGCTCGCGCAGGGAGACCTTCAGGCGGTCCGCCAGGAAGGCCAGGACCTCCTCCGCGACCTCGGGATAGGGCCGGAAGCGGAAGAGGACATCGCCCTCGGGCGCCTCGCCGGCGGAGGCGCTGCGGTCGAAGCGGATGTCGAAGTCCGCATCGATGGCCACGACCATGGGTTCGGCCTCAAGGAGGGCGGCCTCGAACTCCTCGACATAGGTCTGGAAGACCTCGGAGTCCGCCCGCGGGAGCGGACCCAGGTAGCCTGTCGTCCGGCGCGTGGAGGCGTAGAGGGCCCGGCCGGGGTCGACGAAGCAGCGCAGCGAGCGGTACCAGTCGGCCACCAGTTCGCGGACCGGCGCCCGGACCTCGGAGGTCAGCAGGATGCGGATCACGCCCAGGGCCGCCCGCCGCAGGGCGAAGGGGTCCCGCGATCCCGTGGGCTTCTCGTCGATGGCGAAGAAGGCCGCGAGGGTGTCCAGCTTCTCGGCCAGGGCCACGGCCATGGTCACGGGACGGTCCGGGACCTCGTCCGACGGCCCGACGGGCCGGTAGTGGTCCCGGATCGCCTCGGCGGTCACCGGGGTCAGCTTCTCCTCGAGGGCGTAGTAGCCGCCCATCAGGCCCTGGAGCTCCGGGAACTCGCCCACCATGCCGGTGGTCAGGTCCGCCTTGCAGAGGCGGGCCGCCAAGGCGGCCTTTGCCGGGTCCGCGCCGACCCGGGGCGAAAGGGCCCCGGCCAGGTGCTCCAGGCGCTCGACCCGCTCGGCGAGAGTCCCCAGGCGGGCGTGGAAGGTCACCGACTTCAGCTTCTCGAGCCGGGACTCAAGCGTGACCTTGCGGTCCTCGTCCCAGAAGAAGCGGGCGTCCGAGAGGCGGGCGGACAGCACCTTGGCGTTGCCCGCGGCGATGGTCGCCCCGCCGTCGGGCGCGGCGATGTTGGACACCGTGATGAAGTGCGGCGCGAGGCGGCCGGTGGCCGTGTCCCTCACCGCGAAGTACTTCTGGTGGTTGCGCATGGAGGTGCGGATGACCTCCGGCGGCAGGGCCAGGAAGTCCGGGTCCATGTCGCCCAGGATCGGGACCGGCCACTCGACAAGACCTGCGACCTCGTCCAGGAGCCCGGCGTCCTCGACCAGCTCCAGCCCGCGGTCCGCGCACAGGCGGCGGGCCTCGGCCAGGATGCGCAGCTTCCGGTCCTCGGCGTCAAGCAGGACGAAACGTTTCTCGAGCCCCGAGCGGTAGGCGGCGAAGCTCCTGACCCGGAAGGGACGGGCGGCCCCCATGAAGCGATGGCCGACGGTGGAGTCGACGGCCAGGACACCCTCGACCGAGAACTGGACCGGCGCGCCGCCGAACAGGCAGAGGATGTGCCTGAGGGGCCGGACCCAGCGCAGGGTCCCGGTTCCCCAGGTCATCGACTTTGGCCAGGGGAAGCCGCGGACGACCTCCGGAATAATCCCGGCGATCACCTCGGAGGTTGGACGGCCGGCGGCGCGGATTTCAGCGAACCAAACCCCATCGCGCTCGACCAGCTGCTCCCGGGTCAGCCCCGTGGAGCGCAGGAAGCCCTCGAGCGCGGCCTCAGGGGCGGAGGTGCGCGGCCCCTTGCGCTCCTCGCTCCGGTCAGCCTGGGCGGCGGCGAGGCCCTCGGCGACAAGGGTCAGGCGGCGCGGTCCGGCGAAGGTGCGCAGGCTCGAGGGCTCCAGCCCTGCAGCGGAGAGACGCTCGCGGACCATCCGGTCCAGGTCGCGGGCGGCCTGGGCCTGCATCCGGGCCGGGATCTCCTCGGAGAAAAGCTCGATAAGCAGCTGGGGCATGGTCAGGACTCCCCGGCCGGGGCGCTGGCCGCCTCGTTGGCGACCCAGGCTTCCGCGCACATCCTGGTCAGGTCCCGGATGCGGCCGATGTAGCTCTGCCGTTCGGCGACGGCGATGGCGCCGCGGGCGTCCATCAGGTTGAACAGGTGGCTGGCCTTCAGGACGTGGTCGTAGGCCGGCAGCACAGTGGCCTGCCCCTGGGGACCGCGTCCCTGGAGGAGCCGGGGGACCTGGGTCTCCATGTCCTCGAACTGCCGCTTGAGGGTGGCCACGTCGTAGAGGTGGAAGTTGGCCTCTGACTGCTGGCGCTCGTTCTCCAGGAAGACGTCGCCGTAGGTCATGGGCAGCGGCCCGTCGGGATCATTGAAGGCCAGCTGGTCGAACCGGTCCACGCCCTGAAGGTACATGGCGAGCCGCTCAAGCCCGTAGGTCAGCTCTCCGGCCACGGGGAAGACGTCCAGGCCGCCCACCTGCTGGAAGTAGGTGTACTGGGTGACCTCCATCCCGTCGCACCAGACCTCCCAGCCCAGCCCCCAGGCGCCGACGGTGGGGTTCTCCCAGTCGTCCTCGACGAAACGGATGTCGTGCAGGCGGGTGTCCAGCCCGATGGCGTCCAGGCTGCCGAGGTAGAGCTCCTGGAGGTTGTCCGGGTTCGGCTTCAGGATCACCTGGTACTGGTAGTAGTGCTGCAGGCGGTTGGGGTTCTCGCCATAGCGCCCGTCGCCCGGCCGGCGCGAGGGCTGGACATAGGCGGCGCGCCAGGGCCGGGGCCCGAGCGCCCGCAGGACCGTCGCGGGGTGCAGGGTCCCCGCCCCGACCTCCAGATCGTGAGGCTGAAGGATCACGCAGCCCTGACGGCTCCAGTAGTCATGGAGCTTCAGGATCAGCGCCTGAAAAGACAGCGGTTTTTCAGCAGGCATGGGAGAGGCTTCGCAGGCGCAAAAACAAGCGCGGACCATAGGGCCCAGAACCCCCCGCTTCAAGCGCGCCGGAGGAAACGGGGCGACGCGCCGGTCAGGATGCGGGTGCGGTGATGATCCGGCCCAGGACGTGCACGACTCCGTTGGTGGCCATGACGTCGGCCTGGACCACAGGCGCGCCGCCTATGGTCGGCGGCTGGTCGCCGTTAAGCTCCACGGTCTCACCGCCAAGGGTGGGGGCGCTGGTTGCAGCGCCCTTGAAGGTGTCGAAGGGGACCCGGGCGTTGATCAGGTGTCGAAGGACAAGTTTCTGGAGTTCGGCCCGGTTGGCCTGGGCCAGGAGGCGGTCGACTTCCCCGGCCGGCAGCTGGGCGAAGGCGGCGTCGCCGGGCGCCAGGACCGTCACCGCCGGCAGTCCCTTCACGAAGGCGGTGAGGCCCACCAGGTCCGACGCCTTGAGGAAGGTCGAGAACTGGCCGGAAGCCTTCAGGGTCTCGATCACGTCTCCTGCCGGGACGACGACAGGGAGGGAGGGCGCCGCAGCTGGCGCGGCGGCGGCGGGCGCTGCGGGCGTCTGGGCTGCAGCGGAGACAGCGGACAGCAGCAGGGCGGCAAGGGCGACGGGGGCGATGGACAGCTTGGGCATGGCGACTTTCGAAGCTTGCAGGACAGGATCGGCCGGGGCCTCGGCGTCCGATTAGTCCAGCCCGACGCCCGCTGGCTACGGGTCAGGTCTCTGGCCCGAGGATCATCACGCGCTCGTGATCCTCAAGCCGGGATCCAGGGCTCTGGCGCCCGCCTTCCCGACGAGGGGCGCCCGGAATCAGATCAGCTCCAGGACTGTGGCGCCCATTTTTTGAACTTTCACTGCTCACCGCCTGTTTTTTCGGCGCCCAACGACTCCGGCCGGGGCGGCGAGCCCTAGCGTGGCGTCAGGTCCCGTCGGCCATTCCGGCGCGGGGCCGTTCCACAAGGAACCGAGCGGGAGCGACGGGATGAAACTGATCATGGCGATCGTCAAACCCTTCAAGCTGGATGATGTGCGCGAAGCCCTCGTGTCGTCCGGCGTCGAGGGTCTCACGATCACGGAAGTCAAGGGTTACGGACGGCAGAAGGGGCAGACCGAGATCTATCGGGGCGCCGAGTACCAGGTGAACTTCATCCCCAAGGTGAAGCTCGAGGCGGTCGTCGATGACGCCGCCGCGGCGGGAGTGGTCGAGACCATCAAGACCGCCGCCTCCACCGGCAAGATCGGCGACGGAAAGATCTTCGTCATCGACGTGGCCGACGCCGTGCGCATCCGCACCGGCGAAACCGGCGCCTCTGCGCTCTGATCCCCCCAGGAAGGAACACGAAATGAACGGGTTCAAATTCAAGGGTCTCGCCGGGCTCATGCTCGCCGCGACCCTGGCCGGAGCGCCTCTGGCGGCTCCGGCGTTCGCCCAGGAGGCCGCGCCCGCGGCGGCCGCGGCCCCGGCCGCAGCATCGGCGGAAGCCGCACCGGCGCCGGCCGAGGCTGCAGCCCCGGTTGCCGCCGCGCCCGCCGAGGCGGCCCCTGCTCCCGTCCCGGACAAGGGCGATACGACTTGGATGCTGGTCTCCACCGTCCTGGTCCTGCTGATGATCCTGCCGGGCCTGGCCCTCTTCTACGGCGGCCTCGTCCGCCAGAAGAACATGCTGTCCATGCTCATGCAGGTCGGCGTGGTCACCGTGGTCGGCATGATCGCCTGGATGTTCTGGGGCTACAGCCTCGCCTTCTCGGACGGCGGCGCCCTGGACAAGTTCGTTGGCGGCGGCGGGCGCCTCTTCCTGAAGGATGTGACCCCGGCCAGCAACGTGGCCACCTTCTCGACGGGGGTCGTGATCCCTGAACTGGTCTTCATGGCCTTCCAGATGACCTTCGCCTGCATCACCGCCGCCCTCGTCCTGGGCGGCGTGGCCGAGCGGATGAAGTTTGCGGCCGTGGTGGTCTTCGCGATCCTGTGGCCGCTGCTCTCCTACTATCCGCTGGCCCACATGGTCTGGTGGTGGGCGGGTCCGGACGCGGTCGCGGCCGCTCCGACGGATCCGATCCAGTCCGGCCTGCTGTGGGGCTTTGGCGCCCTCGACTTCGCCGGCGGCACCGTGGTCCACATCAATGCGGGCATCGCCGCCCTGGTCGGCGCCCTGATCCTCGGCCCTCGCAAGGGCTTCGGGACCGAGCCCATGCCGCCCCACTCCCTGACCCTGACCATGACCGGTGCAGGCCTCCTGTGGGTGGGCTGGTTCGGCTTCAACGCCGGGTCCAACCTCGAGGCCAACGGCTACGCCGCCCTGGCCATGGTCAACACCCTTGTGGCGACCGCTGCGGCGGGCCTCTCCTGGGTGGTCACCGAGTGGGTCACCCGCAAGCGCGCCAGCGCCCTGGGCCTGGCCTCCGGCCTGGTCGCCGGCCTGGTCGCCATCACCCCGGCCGCCGGCTTCGCCGGCCCGGTGGGCGCGGTGCTCCTCGGCCTGGTGGTCTCTCCGGTCTGCGTCTTCTTCTGCGCGAAGATCAAGAACGCCCTGAAGTACGACGACAGCCTGGACGCCTTCGGCATCCACGCCATCGGCGGCATCATCGGCGCCATCGCCACCGGCCTGCTGGTCAACCCCGACTGGGGCGGCGCCGGCGTGGTCGACTACACGACCTGCGCCGCGGACGGGGACATCTCCACCTGCGACACGGCCGCCTATGTCCTCTCGACCCAGGTCATGGCCCAGGTGAAGGCGGTCCTCGTGGCCATCGCCTGGTCGGCGGCCGCCAGCGCCATCGTCTTCTTCGTGATCAAGTACACGGTGGGCCTGCGCTCCTCGTTGGACAGCGAGGAAGAGGGCCTGGACATCTCCGAGTTCGGAGAGCGGGCCTACCACAACTGATCCTCCCCTCAGTCGTGGCGGAGCGGGGACCCCTCGGGGTCCCCGTTTTCGTTTCAGGCAGACCGTGTCAGGCCTCCGCATCCAGCGGCGCGCCCAGTCGGCAGGCGCGCACCCACCAGGCCGGCTGCGCCTCGGAGATCGCACCGGCGAGCCGGGCCGCCGCCGCCGCATCCTCACAGAGGGCGAAGCAGGTCGCCCCGGATCCCGAGAGGCGGGCCAGGAGGGTCCCGGGCGCCGCCCGCAGTTGCTCCAGGACCTGGTCGATGACGGGCGCAACCCCGGCTGCGGACGCTTCCAGGTCGTTGCGCAGCCCGGCGAGCCAGCGGGAGATCTCCGCTGGCCCCACATCAAGCGGCGGAGCCCCAGCCGCGGCCAGGTCGCCGAAGCGCCCCGCCTCGTCGAAGGCGCGGTACACCGCCCCTGTCGGGCAGGCAACGCCCGGATTCACCAGGACGGCAGGCAGTCGCGGCAGGCGGGGACCGGGCTCCAGGACCTCGCCACGGCCCGACGCCGTCACGGGCTGGCTGCGGATGCACGCGGGGACGTCCGAGCCCAGCTCCGCCGCCAGGGCCTCGAGCTCATGATCCCCCAGGCCGCCCTGCCAGAGGCGGTTGAGCAGGCGGAGCGCCGCTGCGGCGTCCGCCGATCCTCCGCCCAGGCCCGCCGCCACCGGCAGTCGCTTTTCCAGGTGCAGGGACGGAAGGGGGCCCTCCCGGCCCAGCCGCGCCGCCAGCCGGCCTGCAGCCCTGGGCACCAGGTTGTCGCCCGGATCAAGGCCGGCGGCGAACGGTCCGGACAGGTGCAGAATTGGCCCTGGCCCTGGCGAGGCGGACACTTCATCGCCGACGTCTGCAAAGACCATCAGGCTGCGAAGGGGGTGGAAGCCATCGGCGCCCGGCGGACCGACATGCAGGTAGAGGTTGACCTTGGCCGGCGCGAAGGCGCTTGCGCTCATGGCGACGATCAGGGTTTCCGGGAGGCCGGGACAGGGACCGGCCCCAGGCCCTCAGCCAGCTTGCGCTCGGCGTCCGCGCGGATCTTCGGGTCCGGATCGAGGGTCAGCACCCGCCGCCACTGGAAGCCAGCCTCATCCCGCCGCCCGACCCGCCAGTAGGCATCGCCGAGGTGATTGTTCAGCTCGGGATCCCCGGGCTCCAGTTCGACGGCCTGTTCGAGGGTGGTCACCGCCTTCGGGAAGTCGCCCAGGCGGAAGTAGGCCCAGCCGAGGCTGTCCACCATGGCGCCGGAGCGGGGGTTCTGGCTGACCGCCCTGCGGACCATGTCGAGGGCTGGCTCCAGGTTCTCGTTCCGGTCGATCCAGGTATAGCCAAGGTAGTTGAGCAGTTCCGGCTCGTCCGGGTTGAGGGCCAGGGCGGCCTTCAGGTCCCGCTCGGCCTCCGGCCATCGACCGGCGCGCTCCAGGGACACGCCGCGGGCGTAGAGCAGGCGCCAGTCCGGGGGGGAGGCCGAGAGCACCGGGCCCAGCACGTCGGCTGACTCCGAGAACGCGTCATTGGCCCTCAGGAGGTCCGAGAGATTGATCACCGCCTCGACATCGCCGCCCGCCGCCGCCGCCCTGGCGAGCCGCAGGGCCGTGTCCTTGTCGCCGGCGCGCTGGTAGCTCCAGGCGAGCTTGGCCTGGGCGGTCGGGAACTCAGGCGCGGACGCCGGAACCCGGCCATAGGCGGCCCGGGCGTCGTCGGCCAGTCCGTCGCTCTCCAGGAGGTCGCCGACCAGCAGCCAGGCGCCGTTGTGTTCGGGGTCCAGCCGGAGGACCAGGCGCAGGTAGGCCAGGCCCATCTGCTCCTGGCCGGCGGCGATGAGGGTCGCGGCCATCGGGACCAGGCTCTGCGCGGCGCCCTGGCGAAGGGTGGGCTGGACCTCCGCACGCCCGGCCGCGGCCCGCACCCGGGCCGCCCGGACGGAGGCGTTCCGGGGATCGCCGGCCAGCAGCCGGTCATAGAGGGCGATGGCCTCCGCAGGACGCTTGCGGCGCTCAAGGAAGCCCCCGTAGGCGAGGACCGCCGCCGAGCCGGGGGAGTCGCCGCCGGACAGCACCTTGAAATTGGTCTCGGCCTCGTCGAAGCGACCTGCACGCTCGAAGAGGCGCGCCTGGCCAAGAAGGCCGAAGACGTCGACGATGCGGTCCCCCGGCGACTGGGGCCGGACCAGGAGGCCTTCCTTGTCCCCGGCCATGGCGGCCGCCCAGGGAGCGAGCAGGGCCGTGGCGGAGCGGTGCGGGAAGGCGGCGCTCTCGGGAGACAGCAGGCCGCGGACCGACCGCGCCTTGCCATTGGACATGCCCTCCACGGCGCGGACCAGCCGGCTCAGGGAGAGGTTGGGCGGCGACGTCGCCTCGGAGGTCGGCGCCAGCCGCGCGGCGGCGGGGACGTCCCCCGCCAGGAGGGCGGCCACGAAGGCCCTCTCCTCGGCGATCCCGGCGGCCTGGGGATCCAGGGTGCGCACGGCGCCATAGTACCGGGCGGCGTCTGCGTGGCGTCCCGCGTTGAGGGCGGCGCGGCCAGCCAGGAACTGGCCGTAGGGCGAGGCCCCCGTCCCCTCCGGGAAGCCCGGCGCCGAAGCCGGGGCCGAGGCGCAGGCCGAGAGGACCGCGAGCACGCCCGCCGCCGCCAGCCGCGCCGCTGCGCGTCCCAGTGTCCTTGCTCTCCACCGAGCCATGGAGGGGGTGTTCACCTGTTCGCTCCCCCCGGCAAGCCCGACTACATGTTCGGGTAGTTGGGCCCGTCCCCGCCCTGGGGCGTGGTCCAGGTGATGTTCTGCGACGGGTCCTTGATGTCGCACGTCTTGCAGTGGACGCAGTTCTGGAAATTGATCTGGAACCGCGGGTTGGACCCGTCATCCTCGGTCAGGACTTCGTACACTCCGGCCGGGCAGTAGCGCTGGGCCGGTTCGGCGTAATTGGGCAGGTTGACGCTGATCGGGGTCGAGGCGTCGGTCAGCCTCAGGTGCGCCGGCTGGGCCTCGTCGTGGTTGGTCGAGGCCAGGAAGACCGACGACAGCTTGTCGAAGCTGAAGACGCCGTCGGGCTTGGGATAGGCGATCGGCTGGTAGTCCTTGGCGAGACCGGTGGACGCCGCGTCGGACTTGCCGTGCCTGAGGGTCCCCAGGAAGGAGAAGCCGCCCAGCATGTTCGCCAGGGTGGCGTCGACGCCGCCGAGGAGCAGGCCCGGGATCGTCCCGAACTTCGACCAGAGCGGCTTGAAGTTGCGGACGGCGTGAAGCTCCCTGGCGATGGACGAGGCCTTGTAGGCGGTCTCGTACTCGACAAGCTCGTCGCCGCCGCGCCCCGCCTGGATGGCGCCGAAGGCCGCCTCGGCCGCCAGGACCCCGCTCTTCACCGCATTGTGGGAACCCTTGATGCGCGGGACATTGACCATGCCCGCCGAGCAGCCCAGCAGGGCGCCGCCCGGGAAGTAGAGCTGCGGCAGGGACTGCTCGCCGCCCTCGGTGATGGCGCGGGCGCCGTAGGCGACGCGCTCCCCTCCCTCAAGGTAGGGTCGGATGGCCGGGTGGGTCTTGAACCGCTGGAACTCGTCAAAGGGCGAGAGGTAGGGGTTCTTGTAGTTCAGGTGCACCACGAAGCCGATGGCCACGTAGTTGTCCCCGAAGTGGTACATGAACGAGCCGCCGCCGGTCTGGTTGTCCAGCGGCCAGCCGAAGGTGTGCTGGGTCAGGCCGGGCTGGAAGGCCGCGTCCGGCACCTTCCAGAGCTCCTTGATGCCAATGCCGTACTTCTGCGGCTCGCGCCCGTTGTTGAGGTCGAAGCGCGCCTGCAGCTGCTTGGCCAGGGAGCCCCGCACGCCCTCGCCGATCAGGGTGTACTTCGCGTGCAGCTCGATGCCGGGCTGGTAGTCAGGGCCGGGCTCTCCGTCCTTGCCGATCCCGAAGACGCCGGCGACGACGCCCTTCACCGCGCCGTCCTCGTTGAAGACCAGCTCCGAGGCCGCCATGCCGGGGTAGATTTCCACCCCCAGGCCCTCGGCGTGCTGGGCGAGCCAGCGACAGACGTTGCCCAGGCTGGCGATGTAGTTGCCGTGGTTCAGCATCCACTTCGGGAAGGGCGCCCAGCTGACATCGAGCTCGCCGCTCGGCCCCAGCATCAGGAACTTGTCCTTGGTCACCGCCGTCTCGAGGGGAACGCCAAGTTCCTTCCAGTCCGGCAGCAGCTCGGCGATCCCGCTGGGATCGATCACGGCGCCTGACAGGATGTGCGCGCCGACCTCGGACCCCTTCTCAAGGACCGCGACCGACAGCTCGGCGCCCGCAGCCTCCGCCATCTGCTTCAGGCGGATCGCCGCCGCAAGGCCGGACGGGCCCGCTCCGACGATGACCACGTCGTATTCCATCGCCTCGCGCTCGAGGGTCTCGCTCATTTTGCAAGCTCCGGTGCGCCGGTCGCCCCGCGCCCGGCCTTGTTCCCTTGAGGCCTTATCAATAGCTTACGTCGGGTGGGTCAAGGGCGAATGGCGCCGGGCCCGCCGCCAGCCGGGGGAATCCGCCGAAGATGAACCGCCCGCAGGCTACAGCCGTTGCCGAGAGCCTGCTCGCCTTCTGGGCGGAGGCCGGGATCGACGCCGCCCTGCTGGAGGCGCCGACGGATCGAATCGCGGAGGGCCAGCGACCACTCGCGCCCCGGTCTGCGTCGCCGACGCCCCTGCGGGCCAACCCGGCGGCGCCTCCTGTCCGGCCCCCGGCGATCGAGGCGGCCCGGGAAGCCGCGGCGGCGTGCGCCGACCTGGAGGCCCTGGCCGCCGCCATCGAGTCCTTCGAGGGGTGCCCGATCCGGTTCGAGGGAGCCGCAACCCGTCCGGTCTTTTCACGGGGTCCGGCGGACGCTCCCGTCGTCATCATCGGCGAGGCGCCGGGGGCCGAGGAGGACAGGGCCGGCCAGCCCTTCGTCGGCAAGGCGGGGAAGATGCTCGATCGCATGCTCGCGGCCATCGGCCTTGCGGATCGCGTCTTCATCACGAACACCGTCTTCTGGCGACCGGCGGGCAACCGCACGCCGACACCGGAAGAGCAGCTCGCCTGCAAGCCCTTCGTGGAGCAGGCGATCCGGTTGGTCCGGCCGCGCATGCTCCTGCTGGTGGGAGCGCCGGCCACGCGGTCCATGCTCGGGCAGGTCGAAGGCATCAACCGCCTTCATGGCCGGTGGTTCGAGTGGCGCTCCGCCGAGGGCGACCTGGAGGTCCCGGCCCTGCCGACCTTCCACCCCGCCTTCCTGATGCGCACCCCGTCGGCCAAGGCGATGTCCTGGGCCGACCTGAAGACCTTCTCCGAACGGCTCGAACGCCTCCCGCGCCCTTGACCGTCGGATTCAGCCCGCAACCCGCAGGCGCAATGCGCCCCGGGCGGCGCGGCGCAGCGCCGCCGCCGGGCCCATGCCGGGGGGAATGGCCAGGAGGTGCGCGCGCGACGCCACAAGACCCTGCGGCGGGGCGAGAAACCCGAGCCCCGGGGGCGCCGGGCCGGTGATGGCCAGTCCCCGGGCCACCCCGGCCGATCCAAGGCCGGCCAACTCCCGGCCCAACCGGTCCAGGGCGAAGGCGTCCAGGCGCAGCCGGGGAGACGCCACCAGGACGAGGTCGCTGCGCCCCTGCCGCACCGCCACCCCCAGCCCGCCTGCGATGCGCCGGGCGCCCGCCTCCTCGCACAGGGCGATGAGATCCGGGTCGCCCGTCGCCGGCTCCAGCACCAGAACGTCGCGGATGAGCCCATTCACGGCGCCCGGCACGAGGTCAGACAAGAGACCGGACAGGAGGGCGGCCGGGCCCTCGGAATAGGTGATCACGGACAGCATGCGCCCCAAGAGCCGGGACGCGATGTCCAGGTCAAGTCCGCGACTACCGGGGATGCCGCAGGCCGCAGCTTCCTGTTAGGGTCACCTCATGTGATTTCCGGCGGAGGGCGGATGTCGGGTCCAGGATCTGTCAGAGAGGAGCGCGGGCTTGCCGGACGCGCTGCGGCCCTCGGTCTCGCCCTGGCCCTTTGGCCCCTGGCCGCCCCGGCGGCGGAGCCACCGCCGGGGGAATCCGCCTTCCTCGCCCTCGCCTCCAACGAGGACGCCTATTGCAGCCGCGTCGCCCTGATCCGCTCCGCGACCTCCCGGATCGACATCCAGACCTACATCCTCACGCCCGACATCACCGGCTCGGGACTGGTGCGGGAACTCGAAGCGGCCGCGGACCGGGGCGTGGCGGTCCGTCTTCTGCTCGATGACTACGGCTCCCACGAGGCCAAGGACCGGCTGGACGCCCTGCGCCGCAAGCCAGGGGTCGAGATCCGGTACGTCAACGCCTCGCGGCGGCAGGGGCTGACGCGCCGGGTCGACTACCTCCTGGATTTCCAGCGCCTGAACCGCCGGATGCACAACAAGTCCTTCATCGTCGACGAGCGGACGGCGATCGTCGGCGGGCGGAACATTGGCGACGTCTATTTTCGCAGCGGCGAGGTGATGTTCGCGGATCTCGACGTGATCGTCGAAGGGACGGCGGTCTCGGACCTCCTGCGGGTCTTTGACCTGTACTGGAACTCAACAGTGGCCACCCCCCTGAATGAGTTGGCTCCCCTGCCCGCAAGGCCGCGGGCGCAGCGCGACCCTTCGCCGGAGAAGGCTCCCGCGTGCCCGGCCAGACGCGTCGCAGACCCTGCGGCCATGCAGACCGCCGTCACCGTGGTGCTGTCCGACCCGCCCTCCAAGATCAGCCGCGACCGCTCGGCGCCGCCGGTCCTGGACCCGATCCAGGACCAGATCCTGCGCGAGCTGGAATCGCCCGCGCGCTCGCTGTCCATCGTCTCGCCCTACTTCATTCCCAGCGATGGCTGGGTGGATGATCTTGTCGCCCTGGAGGCCCGGGGCGTGAATGTCCAGATCCTGACCAACTCCGCCCTGGCCACGAATTCCACCCCGGTTCATGCGGCCTACTCAAAGTATCGTCGCGAGCTGGCCGAGGGGGGGGTCCAGCTCTTCGAGTTCAAGCCGACGGCGGCTCCCGTGGCGGATCCCGAGCTTGAGTTCGGCGCCGTCCGATCCCATTCCACCCTTCATGCCAAGACATTCGCGGTGGATGACGAGAAGGTCTTCGTCGGATCCTTCAATTTCGACCCACGCTCCGTGGACCTGAACACGGAAATGGGCATCATCCTGCGCAACGCGCCGGCGGCGAAGTCTATCCGGGTCCTGTTCGAGGGCGGCCTGCGCGCCTCCGCCTACGAGGTGCGGTCAAGCGGCGGAAAGCTGGTCTGGATCGACCGCGACGGAGAGGCGGAAAGGGTCCTGACCCGTGAGCCGGGACTGACCCCCCTGCGCCGGGCCTGGCTGAAGGTGCTCGCCATCCTTCCGATCGAACACCTGCTCTGAGCCCCGGGTCGCGGGGCTCAGACGGCCTGCTTGAGCGCCTCGGCCAACCGCTCTTCCTTCAGCTTCTCGGCGACCAGGAAGGCCAGCTCGAGGGCCTGCTCGCCGTTGAGCCGGGGGTCGCAGTGGGTGTGATAGCGGTCCGCCAGGTCGCCCTCGGACAGGGCCCGGGCCCCGCCCAGGCATTCCGTGACATTCTGGCCGGTCATCTCCAGGTGGACGCCGCCCGGATGGACCCCCTCGGCCCGGCAGATCTCCACGAAGCTCTTCACCTCGGAGAGGATCCGGTCGAACGGCCGGGTCTTGTAGCCTGTCGCCGCCGTCAGGGTGTTGCCGTGCATCGGATCAATGGCCCAGACCACCCGGGCGCCGGCGGCGCGGGTGGCCCGGAGCAGGCCCGGCAGGCGGCCGGCGATCTTGTCATGGCCAAACCGTCCGTAGAGGGTCAGCCGCCCCGGCTCGTTCCCGGGGTTCAGGACCTCGATCAGGCGGAGGAGTTCATCGGCCTCCAGGGTCGGCCCGACCTTCATGCCGATCGGGTTCCGGACGCCGCGGAAGAACTCCACATGGGCGCCGTCGAGCTGCCGGGTGCGCTCGCCGATCCACAGCAGGTGGGCGGAGGTGTCGTACCAGTCGCCAGACGTGGAATCGACACGGGTCATGGCCTCCTCGAAGCCCAGCAGGAGGGCCTCGTGCGAGGTGAAGAACTCCACCCGGTGGAGGTCGGGATGGGTCTCGGGCGTGACGCCGATGGCGGCCATGAAGGCCAGGGCCTCCGAGATCTTTTCCGACAGGGCGCGATAGCGGGCGCCCTGCGGGCTGTCGTCCACGAAGCCAAGGGTCCAGCGGTGGATGTTGTGCAGGTCGGCATAGCCCCCGCCGGCGAAGGCGCGGAGCAGGTTCAGGGTCGAGGCCGACTGGCCGTAGGCCTGGAGAAGGCGCTGGGGGTCCGGGGTCCGCGAGGCGGCGTCGAAGTCCATGCCGTTGATGATGTCGCCCCGATAGGACGGCAGGGTCACGTCCCCGACGGTCTCGGTGGCGGACGATCGCGGCTTGGCGAACTGGCCCGCCATCCGTCCCACCTTCACCACCGGCTTGCCACCGGCGAAGGTCAGCACCACCGCCATCTGCAGGATCAGGCGGAAGGTGTCGCGGATGTTGTCGGCATGGAACTCCTTGAAGCTCTCTGCACAGTCGCCGCCCTGCAGCAGGAAGGCGCGTCCAGCCTCGACGTCGGCCAGGAGGGAGGTCAGCCGCCGGGCTTCTCCGGCGAAGACCAGGGGCGGCATGCCGCGCAGGGTCTGCTCGACCGAGGCCAGGGCTTGGATGTCCGGATAGTCTTCCGGCATGTGCTTGCCGGGACGGGACCGCCAGGTGGAAGGGCTCCAGGAAGGGCTCATCTTGCAACTCCGCACCCGCATCGGCGGGCGCGGCGTTCTATACGGAACGGCCGGAAAGGTCGATAGGCCGGGCGCGCAGGACCAGGATGCAGGCCAGGGCGGAGAGGGCGCCCAGGCCCAGCCACCACTCCTGCCAGACCCCGAAGCTCACCGCGCCGAACACCAGGTAGGCCGTCGCGGAGGCGGCGGCGGCGGCGGCGGGCGGCGAGCGGCCCGGCCGGGAGAGTCCGGAGAAGATCGACGCCCAGACGATGGCCGCCGCCACCGCGCCGATCAGGCCAAGCTCCATCCAGATCTGGAGGGCGGCGTCGTGGGGGTGCAGGCGGATCCCCGGCCCGAAGGCCCGGCTGGCGTCCAGGCCCCAACCCGGAAGCGGCCTGGCCCAGATCCACTCCACGGCCTTGCGCCAGTAACCCAGCCTCTGAAGCCAGGACTCCGACAGGAGGGGCGCCAGGCGCGCATCCAGCCCCAGGGCGAAGGCGCCCTTCACCAGGACCGGGGCCAAAAGGAAGCCGGCGGCGCTGAGACCCGCCAGCAGGCGTGGGCCCCGCCTGGGGGCGACCAGGACCAGTCCCGCCGCCGTGCCGGCGCAGGCGAGGGCCAGCAGTGGGGCGTCGTAGCCGAAGATGAGCGACGGCCCGAGGATGCCCGCCGCCAGCAGGACTCCGAGGACAAGGCGCGCCCTCCCCGACGTCGCCGCCAGCGCCGGCGGCGCCAGCAGGGCCAGGACATAGAGGCCCTGGGCGACGTTCTTGATTGCATGGTCCGGGCGCACGGTCTGGCCGAGCAGGCCCATCAGGGCCTTGTAGCCGGCGGCGGCTGTCGCCGCCTCGAGGAGGAGGAGAAGGGCCAGCGTCGAAACCGCCGCCGCCAGTCCCCTCAGGAGGCCCGGCAGCCGGACCTCGGGAACCGCCCGCGCAGCGCTGACGGCGCAGCCGTAGAGCGCCAGCATGAAGACCAGCTTCAGGCCCGTCTGACCCTCGAGGTCGCCGGGGCGCCAGGGGCTCCAGAAGAGCGAGGCGCAGGCCCAGACCAGGGCGGTGAAAAGGGCCAGCAGGAGAGTGCGGTCCTCGACCCGGACCCGGACAGACGGAAAGGTCAGCAGCCCGGCCAGCGCGACCGCGGGCGCAAAGCCCAGCGCACCCGCCCAGCCCAGCAGGGGGGTCAGGACCAGAAGCCCTGCAATCACCCCTGCGGTCCAGCGGCCCGGCGATGTCTGGGTGGCGGGCAAGCTCAGCCTGCAGGCCGGGGGACCGGCTCGCTGAGGGTGACCAGTTCCTCCGCCAGGGTGGGATGAACGGCGCAGGCGGAGTCCCACTGGGCCTTGGTGACCCCCAGCTTGAGCGGCACGGCCGCCATCTGGATGATCTCCGGGGCGTCCGGGCCGACCACATGGCAGCCCAGCATCCGCTGGCTGTCAGCGTCGACCACCAGTTTCACCAGGGCCTGCTCCTGGCCGCCATAGAAGGTCTCCTTCATGGGCCGGAACCGGGACCGGTAGATGTCGACATTGGGATAGTCCGCCCGCGCCTCGGCCTCGGTCAGGCCCACCGTGCCGACCGGCGGCTGGCTGAAGACCGCCGAGGCGACGGCCTCATGGTCGAACCGGGTGGGCTGGCCATAGAACTCCGTGCGGGCGAAGGCTGCGCCCTCGCGGATGGCCACAGGGGTCAGGTTGATCCGGTCCGTGACGTCACCTACGGCCCAGACGCCCGGGGCCGAGGTCTTCGACCAGGCGTCGACCCGGATCTCGCCGTTCGGGCCGGTCTCCACTCCCGCCGACTCAAGGCCCAGGCCGTGCGTGTGGGGCTTGCGGCCGGTCGCCAGCATGACCTCGCCAGCCGGCAGGACCTGGCCGTCGGACAGGCGGCACTGCAGGTCCCCCGGACGACCGGAAATCCCGACGGGATGGGCGCCCAGGATGAGCTTCACCCCCCGGCGCTGGATCTCGGCGGCGACATGCGAGCGGATGTCCTCGTCAAAGCCCCGCAGGACCTGCTCGCCCCGGTAGACCAGGGTCACGTCGACGCCCAGGCCGTTGAAAATGCCCGCGAACTCCACGGCGATGAAGCCGCCGCCGACAATGACCATCCGCTCCGGCAGGGCCGGGAGGTCAAAGGCCTCCTCGGAGGTGATGGCGAGGTCCGCCCCCGGCAGGTCCTCCGGTTTCCAGGGGCGACCGCCCGTGGCGACCAGGATGCGCTGGGCGGTGACCGCCCCGCGACCCTCGACCGCCAGGCTGTTGGGTCCGGTCAGGACGGCCCGCCCCTCCAGGATCTCGCCGCCCGAGCGGGTCAGGTTGGCGACGTAGAGGCCGGACAGCCGGGCGATCTCCCGGTCCTTGGCCTCCCGGAACCGGGTCCAGTCGAAGGTCGCCTCCGACGCCGACCAGCCGTAGCCCTCGGCGATGTGGGCGGAGTGGGGGAACTCGGAAGCGTAGACCATGAACTTCTTGGGCACACAGCCGCGGATCACACAGGTGCCGCCGACGCGGTATTCCTCGGCCACGGCGACCCGGGCGCCGGAGGCCGCGGCCAGGCGACCGGCCCGCACCCCGCCGGACCCGGCGCCGATGACGAAGAGGTCATAGTCGAACTGGCTCATGATCAGGCTCCCCGGGCGGCAGGCGGCGCGACCCTAGTCCATATCGCCGCGCTGTTGAATGCCGGCGGCCCGTCCTTGACCGGCGGAACCCGCAGGCGCAAGCCTTGGCGATGGAACTTCCCGACGCCCTGCCCCCTGCCGCCGCGAAGGAGCCGGGCCACGACCGGTCGGACACGGCCTTCTTCGGTCACCCGGCGGCCTTCGGGCACATCTTCGTCACCGAGATTTTCCTCGCCTTCGCCTATTACGGCCTGATCTCGATCCTGACCCTGTACATGTCGACCCACCTCTTCCTGCCGGGAACGGCCGAGAAGGTGATTGGCTTCGGTCCCTTCAGCCAGGCGATGGGCTCAGTGTTCGGGGCGACCAGCCCGCTGGAGCTGGCCTCCGCAACCTTCGGCCTTGTGACGGGGATCTTCTACGCCACGCCCCTGATCGGGGGCCTGATCGGCGACCGCTGGCTCGGGACCCGGACCTGCATCGTGGCGGGCCTGGTCATCCAGACCCTCGGCTACGCTCTCCTGCCGATGGAGGCGACCTTCCTGGTCGGCATGTTCCTGATGGTCATCGGCGGCGGCCTCGTGAAGTCGAACCTGCTCGGCCAGGTGGGCGCCCTCTATGGCCCGGCCGATCCGCGCCGCACCGGGGCCTATGGCCTGTTCCTGATCGCCGTGAACATCGGCGGCTTCATCACGCCCCTGGTCGTCGGCACCCTGGGCGAGAAGGTGGGCTGGTCCTACGGCCTGGCCGCCGCAGCGGCGGGCATGTCCGTCGGGCTGGCGGCCTACCTTTCCGGCGTGAAGCGCTTCCCGGCCCGGCGCACGATCGAGGTGGCGGCTCCGGCGACATCGGGCGCCGCCCGGGGGCCCGCCCAGGGCCTGGTGGTCGCCGCCCTCCTGCTGGTCCTCGTCGGCTCCATGCTGAACATCGGCGCCTACAATCAGGCCTTCAACATCTTCCCGGTCTGGGCGCGCGAGCACGTTGACCGGACGATCGGCGGGTTCGAGGTGCCGGTGACCTGGTTCTCGACCCTCGACGGCATCCTGACCATCGTCGCCAC
>CAIMLY010000035.1 GCA_903842425.1 uncultured Alphaproteobacteria bacterium
CGGAGTTGTAGCCGGGCCGGTGCAGGCGAAGGACCCAGTCCTCGCCCGTCTCGCCGTCCGTCAGGCGGAAGGTGACGTTCTCCGAGACCGTGACCAGCGACAGCCGGGGGGCAGCGACCGGGAAGGCGTGCGCTGCTTCATGCGCGGCGGGCAGGAAGAGCCGCTCGGCCTCAGCCCGTTCCATGCAGGGCGTCCAGCGTCGCGTCGAAGGCGGGCAGGAAGGCCTCGGCGTCGGCCTGGCTGAAGACCAGGGGCGGGCGGATCTTGACCACGTTGTTGAAGGCCCCGGCGTTCGAGGTCAGGAAACCCCGGTCCCTGAGGCCGTTGCAGACGGCGCGGGCCAGGGGGAGGTCGGGGGCGCCGTCGGGCCCGACCATCTCCACTCCCAGGAACAGGCCGCAGCCCCGGGCGTCGGCCACCCCGGGCCAGCGTCCCACCCGGGCCTTCAGCTCGGCCTTGAGGACGGCGCCCACCTGCGTGGCGTTGGCCAGCAGGCCCCGGTCTTCGATCTCGTCCAGCACGGCGTTGCCCGCCGCCGCCTGCAGGGGGCTGGAGGCGAAGGTGTTGAAGTAGCGGGTCCGGGACCGGAAGGTCTCGACCAGGTCCCGGGAGGCGGTGGTCGCGGCCAGGGGCACGCCATTGCCCATGGGCTTGCCTGTCACCACGATGTCCGGGGTGAAGCCAGTCACCGCATAGCCCCACCACTGGCCGGTGCGTCCGTATCCGGCCTGGACCTCGTCGGCGATGATGAGCCCCCCCCGCGCGCGGACCCGGTCGGCGGCCTTGCCCATGAAGCCGGCCGGGATGTCGGGCAGTCCCTCATTGGCCAGGATGGAGCAGACGATCAGGGCCGCAATCCCGTCGCCGGAGGCCTCAAGTGCGTCCATGGCCCGGTCCAGCCCCGCCAGGTAGACCTCGGTGAGGGCTTCGCCCGACAGGCCCGGCTCCGGGGTCCGGAAGGTCTGGGGGAAGGCAAAGCTGCGGAAGCCCCGCGCCCGGTCCGAGCCCGCCGGCAGGCCGCTCATGGCGCCGACCAGCTCGGTGTTGCCGTGGTAGGTGGCGTCCGTGCAGAGGATGCCCCGCCGGCCGGTGGCCATGCGCGCCATGCGCAGGGCGATCTCGTTGGCCTCGGTCCCCGAGCAGGAGAAGATCACGCTCTCGGCGAAGTCGCCATGCAGGCCGGCCACCCGCTCGGCCAGGCGGATGATGTCCTCGTGCAGGTAGCGGGAATGGACGTTCAGGGTCGCCTGCTGCCGGCCGATGGCCTCGGCCACCCGGGGGTTGCCATGCCCCACGCAGGGCACGTTGTTGTACATGTCGACGTATCGACGGCCCCCGGCGTCGTAGAGCCAGGCCCCGTCCCCGCGGACGATGGTCAGGGGCGTCTCGTAGAACAGGGCCGCCCCGGCGCCGAAGGCCCGGTTGCGCCGCTCCAGAAGCCCGTCAGACAACCGCGGGGCCCCCGTTGGCGATGGACCAGGCCCGGGCGGCGTATCGCTGGATCGAGGGATAGGCCTCGACATACCGGTCCGACGAGGCGTTGCCGTCCAGGCCGCGCTTGTAGACGCCCTGGTTGATGGCCGCGATGCGGAACAGGGTGAAGGCCAGGTGGAAGCTCCAGTCCTTCAGGGCCGGACGACCCGAGGCCTCGGCGTAGATCTCGAACATCTCGGCCTGCGACGGGATGCCCAGGTCGGTGATCGTCTTCTGGGTCGTCTCCCCCATCATGAAGAGGGTCGTGTAGGCGACGTCGGAATAGGGGTCGCCCAGGGTCGACAGCTCCCAGTCCAGCACGGCCTCGAGCTTCGGCTCGGTGGGATGCAGCATGCAGTTGCGGATCGAGAAGTCGCCGTGGACGATCCGTGTCTCGGTCTCCGCCGGCATGTTGGCCGGCAGCCATTCCATCAGCCGCTCCATGTCGGGATGGTCGTCGGTCTGCGCCGCCTTGTACTGGCGCACCCAACGGCTGACCTGGCGCTCGTAGTAGTTGCCGGGCCGTCCGTAGTCGGACAGTCCGACGGCGGCGGGGTCGATGGCGTGCAGCTTGGCCAGCACCTTCAGGTAGTCGGTGAAGACGGCCCGGCGCTCGGCCGGGGTCATGCCGGGCAAGGAGGGGTCGAGGAAGATCCGGCCCTTCACCCAGTCCATGACGAAGAACTCGGAGCCGATCACCGAGGCATCCTCGCAGTGCAGGCGGACCGTGGGCACCGGCACGCCGGAGCCCCCCAGGGCCTTCAGCACGGTGTACTCGCGCCCGACCTGGTGGGCCGAGGGCAGGAGGTCGCCGGGCGGCTTCTTGCGGACCACCCACCGCCTGTCTGGCGAGGCGATCAGGAAGGTGGGGTTGGAATGGCCGCCCTCGAACTGGCGGACCGCCAGGGGGCGGTGAAAGCCCTCCAGTCGCCCGTCGAGCCAGGCCTCAAGGCGGGCCTCGTCGAAGCGGTGCGCCGCACGCACCTCGGTGATCTCGGCTTCGCCTTCGGACATCAGGGCCTCCCGTGGAACCGGACGGCGACCCGCTGGGGTCGCCGTCCGCGCGTTCCGTCAGTTCCGCCAGACGACGCTCGAGGTCTGGTCCTCGCCGCCGCCCTCATACTGGCGGATCTCGTTGCGGCCGACCACCAGGTGATGGACCTCGTCCGGGCCGTCGGCGATGCGCAGGGTCCGCTGGCCGGTGTACATCCGGGACAGGGGGGTCCACTGCGAGACGCCGGTGGCGCCGTGCATCTGGATGGCCTGGTCGATGATCTGGCAGACCCGCTCGGGGACCATGGCCTTGACCATGTGCACCCAGACGCGGGCTTCGCGGTTGCCCAGCACGTCCATCGCCTTGGCCGCCTTGAGGACCATCAGGCGCATGGCCTCGATGTCGATCCGGGCGCGGGAGATGATCTCCACGTTGCCGCCCAGCCAGGCGATCTTGCGGCCGAAGGCCTCGCGGGACAGGCCCCGGCGGACCATCAG
>CAIMLY010000036.1 GCA_903842425.1 uncultured Alphaproteobacteria bacterium
CACCTCGCCCGCCCGACTGGAGCCGGGTAGATATGTTACAGTGTAACGTTTGTCCAGAGCGGGAGGACCGTGACCGCAATCCCGCCTGAGGAGCCGCCGGCCTAGCCGACCTGGCCGCGGTGTCGCAGGAAGGCGTCGGCCAGGACGCAGGCGGTCATGGCCTCGACCACGGGCACGGCGCGGATGCCGACGCAGGGATCGTGCCGGCCCTTGGTGCGCAGGTCGATCTCTTCACCATCAGCGTTGATCGAGCGGCGCAGGGTGAGGATCGAGGAGGTCGGCTTGAAGGCGACCCGGGCGGTTACCGGCTGGCCGCTGGAGATCCCCCCGAGGATCCCTCCGGCGTGGTTTGACAGGAAGACGGGACCCTCCGGGCCCATGCGCATCTCGTCGGCGTTCTCCTCGCCGGAGAGGGCCGCGGACGCAAAACCGTCGCCGATCTCCACGCCTTTGGCGGCGTTGATCGACATCAGGGCGGCGGCCAGTTCGGCGTCCAGCTTGCCGTAGAGGGGCGCGCCCCAGCCGGCGGGAACCCCGGTGGCCTCGACTTCGATCACGGCGCCGGTGGAGGAGCCGGCCTTGCGCACCTTTTCCAGGTGAGCTTCCCACACAGGGACGATCCTGGCGTCCGGCGCCCAGAACGGGTTCTGCGTCCGCTGGTCCCAGTCGAAGCGCGACCGGTCGATGGCGTGGGGCCCGATCTGGACCACCGCCGCCCGGATGGCGACCCCGGGGATGACCTTGCGGGCGATGGCGCCGGCCGCCACCCGGGCCGCGGTCTCGCGCGCCGAGGAGCGGCCGCCGCCGCGATAGTCGCGAACCCCGTACTTGGCGTCGTAGGCATAGTCTGCGTGGCCCGGCCGGTAGGCCCGGGCGATTTCGGAATAGTCCCGGCTGCGTTGGTCGACGTTCTCGATCATCAGCGAGATCGGCGTTCCCGTGGTCACCGGGCCGCCGGTGCGCTCATCTTCGAACACCCCCGACAGGATCCGCACGGCGTCCGGCTCCTGGCGCTGCGTCACGAACTTGCCCTGGCCAGGTCGGCGCTGATCGAGGAAGATCTGGATATCCTCCGGCGTCAGGGCCAGGCCAGGGGGGCACCCATCCACCACACAGCCAAGGGCCGGCCCGTGGCTTTCGCCCCAGGTGGTGACGCGGAAGAGATGCCCGAAGGTATTGTGCGACATGCGGCCCGACCTAGCCGCCGTTCGCGCGGAACAGGGCCAGGGTCCGCTGCCGGGCGAGCTTTGCGCTGGGCTCGTGGTAGTCGGTCCGCCGGTCGGACTGGAATCCGTGGCCGGCGTCGTAGATGTGCACGGCCACCTCGGGGTGCAGCTCGGCCACCCGCTCCACGCCGGGCATCGGGATACCGTGGTCGTGGGCGCCGAAGTGCAGGATCGTCGGGCACTTCGGCTCGAGGTTCGCCTGGGTCGGGATCATCCCGCCGTAATAGCCGGAGGCCGCCGCCAGGTCGCCGGAACGGGCCGCCATGGCCCAGGTGACCGAGCCGCCATAGCAGTATCCGGTCATGAAGACCGGGCCCTTGCCCTTCAGGGCGTCAATGCAGGTCTGGGCGTCCTTCAGCGAGACCTCGAAGTCATGCAGCTGGCGGGCCACCTGGATGGCGCGCTGGATGTCTTCTTCCGAATAGGTGGCCTCGAAGCCGGGGACCTCGCGGTCATACAGGGCCGGGGCCAGGACCTCATAGCCCTCGCCGGCGAACAGGTCGCACTGCTCGCGGATGTGCTCGGTGACGCCGAAGATCTCCTGGATCAGCACCAGGCCGCCCCGCCGTTCGCCCGTGGGCTCCACGTGGTAGACGCCGATCTCTGCGCCGTCGCTCATCTTCATCCGGATCATCTGCCCGCGCGTGGCCATGGCGATCCCTCCTCGCTCCCGTGTCCGGCTAGCCATACCTTTGGCGGCCCGCCTGCGCTATAGGGCGCGCATGAGCGCCAAGCCCCCCATCCCCCCGTCGCCCACCGAGGACGAGTACCTCAAGGCCGTCGCCAGCGCCGACCTTCCGCCCCTGACGGCGGAGGACCCGGTGGGCCTCTTCGCCGAGTGGCTGGCTGAGGCGGTGAAGTCCGAGGTCAATGATCCCAACGCCATGGCCCTGGCCACCGTCGATGCCGGCGGCCTGCCCGACGTGCGCATGGTCCTGCTGAAGGACGCCGGCCCCGACGGCTTCGTCTTCTACACCAACCTTGGCAGCGCCAAGGGCCAGCAGCTGGCCGCCAGCAACAAGGCCGCCCTGCTCTTCCACTGGAAGTCCCTGCGCCGCCAGGTGCGGGTCCGGGGAATGGTCACGCCGGTCAGCGCCGAGGAGGCGGACGCCTACTGGGCCACCCGGGCCCGGCCCGCCCAGCTGGGCGCCTGGGCCTCGCAGCAGTCCCAGCCCCTGCCCGACCGCCTCGCCTTCGAGAAGGCCATCGCCGCCTACGGCCTGAAGTTCGGCCTCGGCAAGGCGCCGCGGCCCCCGCACTGGTCCGGCTTCCGGCTGACGCCCTCGCACATCGAGTTCTGGCGCGACCGGCCCTTCCGCCTGCACGAACGGCTGGTCTTCGAGGCGGCGCCCGGCGGCTGGACGACGAGCCGGCTGTATCCGTGACCTCCGGGGCCGGCGACGAGACGGCGGTCGACGCCTTCTTCACCGCCCTGGGCGGACGCCGGATCGAGACCGCCTGCAACCGCATCTACCTGGCGGGCGACACCGCCTGGAAGGTCAAGCGGCCGGTGGACCTGGGCTATGTGGACTTCACCACGCTGGACCGCCGCCGCGAGGCGGCCGAGCGCGAAATCGCCTTCAATGCGCCGGCGGCGCCCGACATCTACCGCCGGGTCCACGCTGTCACCCGGTGCGGAGACGGGCTGGAGCTGGACGGGGCCGGACCCACGGTGGACTTCGTTATCGAGATGCGACGGTTCGACGAGGGCGCGGTCCTGTCGGCCCGTCCGGAGGCGGTGGACGGCGTCCTGGCCGAAGCCCTTGGCCGGGAGATCGCCCGGCTCCACGCCGGCGCCCCCCTGCGGCCGGAAGGCGGCGGGGCGGCGGGTCTCGCCTACACCATCGAGTCCAACGCCCACCTCCTGACGGGCCTGGCGGACCGCCTTGGCCGGGACGCCGTGGAGGCGGTGATCGCAACCACGGCGGGACGGTTTGCGGACGCCTCCGGGGTGCTGGAGGCCCGCCGCCGGGCCGGCTTCACCCGCCGCTGCCACGCCGACCTGCACCTCGGGAACATCCTGCTCGAGGACGGTCGCCCGGTCCTGTTCGACTGCATCGAGTTCAATGACCGGCTGTCGGACATCGACATCCTGTATGACCTGGCCTTCCTGCTGATGGACCTGGACTTCCGCGACCGGCGTGACGCCGCCTGCCGGGTGCTGGACGCCTGGCTCGACGAGGCGGCGCGGCAGGAGGACGGGTCCCTTCGCGAGGGCCTCGCCGCCCTGCCGCTCATGCTGTCCGTCCGGGCGGTGGTCCGGGCCCACGTGGAGGCCAATTCCGGGCATGACGACATCGGCCGGGCCTACCTGGACGCCGCCCTCCGTCACCTGCAGCCCGGCCCGCCGCGACTGTTCGCCATCGGCGGCCTGTCGGGAACCGGCAAGACCACCCTGGCCAGGGCCGTCGCCCCGCAGCTGGGGGCCTCGCCCGGCGCGGTCGTCCTGCGCTCCGACGAGATCCGCAAGCGACTCTCGGGCGCCGCCCCGACCGACCGCCTGCCCCAGGAGGCCTATGCCGGCGGCATGTCCGCCCGCGTGCACGACGCCCTGTTCTCGGAGGCGGCCGGACTCCTCGCCGCCGGGCGCAGCGTGATCCTGGACGCCACCTTCCTGGAGGTGCGCCACAGGACCCGGGCCGGGGACCTGGCGGATCGCTTCGGCAGCCCCCTCGGCGCGGTCTGGCTGGAAGCGCCGGTGGACCTCCTGCGCGCCCGGCTGGCAGGCCGGACCGGCGATGCCTCCGACGCCACCCCGGAAACCCTGGACCTGCAGGTCCAGCGGGCGCCGGGTCCGATCGACTGGCCCCGGCTGCGGACCGACCTTGACCTGGCTGCATCGGCGCTGGATGTCTTTGCACCCAGCACCGGAGCCCCGCCGAAATGAACCGTCGCCGCCTTCTCGTGACCGCCGCCGCCGCGACGGCCGCCGCCCCGCCCGCTTTGGCCGCGAAGCCGGCGCCCCGGCTCTCGATCAGGACCTTCGCCGAACTCAAGACTCCCCTGCCCCTGCCCTACGACGAGGCGGCGGACGCCAGCGCCGTCGTGGACCGCGCCCGGACCCAGGCCCGCCGGCAGGGCAAGCGGCTGCTGATCGACCTGGGCGGCAACTGGTGCCCGGACTGCCGCATCCTGGCGGGGACCATGGCCCTTCCAGAGCTTGACCGGTTCATGAAGACGCACTTCGTGACGGTGATGGTCGATGTCGGCCGCTTCGACCGCAACCTGCAGGTCCCCGCGCGCTACGGCGTCACCTCGCGCCTGCCCGGCGTGCCGGCGCTGATGGTGATCGACCCCAAGACCGACAAGCTCCTGAATCCCGGAAACTTCTCCGCCCTGTCCAACGCGCGGGGCATGTCGCCCCAGGCCCTCGCGGACTGGGTCGCCGGCTGGGCCGCCTAAAGCCCGAGGCGGCCGGCGACCTCCTCGCCGATGGCGAGGGAACTGGTGAGGCCGGGACTCTCGATGCCGAACAGCGCGACGAGGCCTTCCAGGCCGTGCGCCTCCGGGCCGTCGATCCGGAAGTCGGGCTGCGGCTCATCGGGGCCGTGCAGCTTGGGCCGGATCCCGGCGTAGTCGGGCTGTAGCGCGTCCTTGGGCAGCGCCGGCCAGAACTTTCGGATGTAGGCGGCGAAATCCGCCGCCCGGGCCGGGTCCACGGAATAGTCCGGGGCGTCCACGAACTGGAGGTCCGGGCCGAAGACGGCCTGTCCGCCCAGGTCGCGGCGGTAGTGGGTGCCCAGCGCCCCGTGGATCGGAGGCGGGTAGACCAGGCGTGCAAAGGGCGCGCGCCCCGACAGGCGGAAATAGACCCCCTTGCCATAATGCGCCTTCGGGATCGTCCCGGACGGGAAACCGGCGATGCGGGCCGCCACCGCCTGGGCGTCAAGACCCGGCGCCGTGACCAGGCGGACGGCGGTCAGGGACGTTGGCTCGGCTCCGCCCGCCCTGACCTTCCAGCCGCCGCCGGGAAGGGGCTCGGCGCCCTCGAAGGGGGTCGACAGGGCCACCGCCCCGCCTCGGGCCTCGATCTCGCCCTCCAGGGCCAGCATGTAGCCATGGCTGTCGAAGACCCCGCTCTCCGGCGAGACCAGCGCCGCGTCGCACTGCAGGTCAGGCTCCAGGGCGCGGACCTGGGCGGCGGTCAGGATGGCCATCCCCTCCACGTCGTTGGTGCGGGCCTGGGCGAGGATGCCGTCGAGCCGCGCGAGTTCCTCCGGCCCGTTGAAGACGACCAGCTTGCCGCACCGGTCGAAGGCAACGCCGTGCGACTGCAGGAAGGGGTACAGCGCCCGTCGTCCCTGGACGCACAGGCGCGCCTTCAGCGATCCGGTAGGATAGTAGAGCCCGCCGTGGACCACCTCCGAGTTCCGCGCAGAGACCCCCTCGCCGATGCGGGGACCGGCCTCCAGGACGACGGTCGCAAGACCGCGCCGCGCCAGGGCGTATCCACAGGCCAGCCCGACGGCTCCAGCCCCCACCACCACGGCGTCAAAGTCGAATGCGGACATGCCTGACGCCTAAACCAGTCCGGCGGGAAAGCAAGCCGCCGACCGCCATGTTGGTCGGGCATTGCGCGCGACCGTGATTTCGGGGCACAAGCCTGCGCTGAGCGGCGCGGATCTCTCTTCTCATGGCAGATCCATGCGCGAATGACGCAAGGAGAGTGCGTGGCCGAGTCCCTGGACGCCATCGACGCCCGCATCCTGGACCTGATCCAGAACGACGCCGGCCTCTCGGTGGCTGAGATCGCCGACCGGGTCGGCCTGTCTTCCAGCCCCTGCTGGCGCAGGATCAAGCGCCTTGAGGACGCCGGGATCATCCAGCGGCGGGTGACCATCCTGGACCGCGGGAAGCTGGGCCTCTCCTTCGAGGTCTACTGCACGGTGAAGCTGGCCCTGCCGACCAAGGACAACCTCGACGCCTTCGACCGGGCGATCTCGGACATGCCGGAAGTGGTGCAGTGCGCCACGGTCACCGGCGCCGCGGACTACGAGCTGCGGATCGTGACCCGGGACATGCCCGCCTTTGACGAGTTCCTGAGGGGCAAGCTCCTGTCCCTCGGCCTTGTCTCGAACATCGAGAGCCGCATCGTCATCCGGTCGGTGAAGAACACCACGGCGGCGCCGCTGGGCCTCATCACCCCGCACGTCCCCGGCTAGGTCAGGTGAGTCCGGCAAGGCCCCGCCGCGTCTGGAGCAGGTACTCGATCCCGGTCCAGACGGTCAGGACGGCGGCGACCCAGACCAGGCCCAGGGGCAGGAGCGGCGGCAGGGCGGGAACCAGGCCGACCCCCAGCATCGCCGCCAGGGCGACCAGCTGCACCGCCGTCTTCCACTTGGCGAGCCCCGTCACCGGCAGTTTCAGGCCCCTGGCCGCCGCCACTTCGCGAAGGGCGCTGACCGCGAATTCGCGAAACAGGATCAGGCCCGCCGGCAGGGCGAAGGCCGGGCCGGCCCCGCTGGCCATGAGGCCCACCACCGCCCCGCAGACCAGGATCTTGTCCCCGATGGGGTCGAGGATGGTTCCCCAGACCGTCACCGCGTCGAACCGGCGGGCCAGCCAGCCGTCGAGGAAGTCCGTCACCGCCGCGATGACGAAGGCCCAGAAGGCGAAGCGCATCAGGCTTCCCTCTGGGTCGCGCCCGGCGCCGACCGCCACCAGGGCGGCGAACATGGCCAGGGTCAGGAAGATGCGGCCGGTGGACAGGAGGTTCGGCAGGGCCTTCATCAGCGCTCCTTGTGGAAGGCGGCGAATATGCGTTCGGCGAGGGCGCGGCTGACGCCCTCGACCTTCTCGAGGTCGTCGGCGGAGGCCCGAGCCACGCCCGCGGCGGATCCGAAGGCGTGGAGCAGGGCGCGCTTTCGGGCGGGACCGATGCCATCGATCTCGTCCAGGGGGTTGCGCCGCAGGTCCGAAGCCCGGCGCGCCCGGTGGCTGCCGATGGCGTAGCGGTGGGCCTCGTCCCTCAGCCTCTGGAGGAAGTAGAGGACCGGGCTCTTGGGTTCCAGCATGAAGGGCGGCTGGCCTGGCAGGAAGAACCGCTCGAGGCCGGCGTCACGATCGGGGCCCTTGGCCACCCCGATCACGGGAATGTCGTCCACCCCCAGTTCGGTGAGGATCTCCAGGGCCGCGCCCAGCTGCCCCCCTCCGCCGTCGATAAGGACCAGGTCCGGCCGCGTCGTCGGATCGCCTGCGGCATCGTCCCGGACCAGGCGGGAGAACCGGCGCTTCAGGACCTCGCGCATCATGCCGTAGTCGTCGCCGGGGGTGATCTCGGTGCTGCGGATGTTGAACTTGCGGTACTGGGCCTTCTGGAAGCCGTCGGGACCCGCGACGATCATGCCGCCCACGGCGTTGGTCCCCATGATGTGGCTGTTGTCGTAGACCTCGATCCGCTGCGGCGACGCCTCCAGACCAAAGGCCTCGGCGACCCCCGCCAGCAGCTTCGACTGGGCGGACCCTTCCGCCAGCCTTCGCCCCAGGGCCTCACGGGCGTTTGTCAGGGCTTCGTCGACCAGGGCGCGCTTCTCGCCCCGCTCCGGCCTGCGGATCTCGACCTTCCGTCCCGACTTCAGGCTGAAGGCTTCGGCCAGCAGGTCAACCTCGTCGGGCTCGCAGCTCACCAGGATGAGCTTCGGGATCGGGCGGTCGTCGTAGAACTGGCCGATGAAGGCGGCGAGGATCGCCGGGTCCGGGTCGGTGCGGTCGATCCTCGGGAAGTAGGCCCGGTTGCCCCAGTTCTGCCCCGCCCGGAAGAAGAAGACCTGGACGCAGGCCTGGCCGCCATCGCTGTGCAGGGCGAAAATATCCGCTTCCTCGAGGCTCTCGGGATTGACCAGGGTCTCCTGGCTGACCGCCGCCAGGGCCCGGATCCGGTCGCGGAGGCGGGCGGCCTGCTCGAACTCCATCTCGTCGGACGCGGCCTGCATCGCCTCTGACAGCCGGGTCATCACCGCCCGGCTGCGGCCGCGCAGGAAGTCCTCGGCCTGGTCGACCAGGGCGCCGTAGTCCTCGAGGCTGACGGCGCCCGTGCAGGGGGCAGCGCAGCGGCGGATCTGGTGCAGCATGCAGGGACGGGTCCGGCTCTCGTAGACGCTGTCCGTGCAGGACCGCAGGAGGAAGGCCTTCTGCAGGGTGTTGAGGGTGCGGTTCACCGCGTTTGCGGAGGCGAAGGGGCCGAAATAGTCGCCCTTGAGGGTGTGGGCGCCGCGGTGCTTGCGCAGCTGGGCTGCGGGATGGTCGCGCCGGATGACGATCTCGGGAAAGCTCTTGTCGTCCCTGAGCAGCACGTTGAAGCGCGGCTTCATCTGCTTGATCAGGTTGATCTCGAGCAGGAGGGCGTCGGTCTCGGTCCGGGTGGTCACGAACTCCATGGCGCGGGTCAGGTCGACCATCAGGGCGATGCGCTGGGTGTGGAAACGCCCCTGGGCGTACTGCAGGACCCGTTTCTTGAGGGAACGGGCCTTGCCGACATAGAGGACCTCGTCCCCCTCCCCGATCATGCGGTAGACGCCGGGCGCGTCGGGCAGCCGCCGGACCTGGTCGCGGATCAGCTCGGCCCCGGCCAGGGGTGCGCCTTTGGCGACAGGGGGTGTTTCTGCGTCCCGGGACATTCACCCCGTATAGGCGACTCCCGCCCCGCTGGGGACCCCGGGGGCGGGAGCACCGGTCAGGTCGGCGGCAGGAGGCTGCGGAGGGCCTCCAGATAGGCGGCGAAGGCGGTGCGACCGGGGTCCGTGACCCGCACCGTCGTCAGGGGGCGACGCCCGGCGAAGGCCTTCTCGATCTCGACGTAGCCCGCCTCCTCCAGCTTGCGCAGGTGAACCGAGAGGTTCCCGTCGGTGGCCGACAGGCGGGTCTTCAGTTCCCCGAAGTCGGCCGCCCCGGCGCCGGCGAGGTAGGCCATGATCCCCAGCCGGATTCGGCCATGGATCACCTCGTCGATCCGCTCGATGTCGAATTCCGGGGTCACGGTCGACCTTCCTGGCGCATCAGCAGGAGGCCGGGCGCAAGAGCCAGGGCGAAGAGGGCGATGGCATAGGCGAGCCAGAGCAGGGGCCCGCCCGCTACCGTCGCCAGGGCGATGGCCGCGATGAAGCCGCCAACCCCGATCCGGCGCAGCCAGCCCGTCCGGCCGATATGGGCGGCCGTCGTCCAGCACAGGCCGTAAAGGGCCAGGATGATGGACGGGAAGACGTTGAAGACCCCCCAGTCCGAGGTCCGGAAGCCCGCCGCCATCAGGGCGACGAAAAGGACCCCGATGGCGATCCCGGCCTGTGTCCAGACCACGCCGATGGTTTCGTTGACGCTACTGGCGGCGCCGGGGCGGGTGTGGGTCCTGCGGTTCAGGAACGGCAGGCCGAGGGCGAAGACGAGTCCGCTGGCCAGCCAGATCCCGCCGACGGCCGAGGCCGGCAGGGGGAGGAACCCGGCCTGGATGGCATAGGCGGCAAGGCTTGTCGTCCCGAACAATCCGCCGCCGAGGGCCATGTAGGGACCCGCGAGGACCGGGGCGGCGCGCCCTTCCTCCGCCAGGGTCTTCAGGTAGGCGAGATCGTCACCGATCTTGGTCTGTACGTCCGTCATGGAAGGCTCCTTGCATCTCTTGGAGCCATACTAGCAAATTACTTTGTGATGTAAAGTACTTTTCTCTGGCTACACGCGGATCCGGCCGGAGCCGATCTCCTGGTAGACGGCGGCGTCCAGCGGACGGTAGCCGCCATCCGCGGCGCGATGGAACAGGGGCGCCGCGACCTTTGCCGGATCAAACCCCTCGGCAACCAACTCGACCTTGCGCTGCTTGAAAGTGCCGGTGACGGCCATATCCGGCTGGAGCCGAAGGAAGGCCGGACGGGCGTACTCCGGGAGATCGGCGGCGATGCGCGCCGCGAGCAGGCCGAGGTCGAAGCCTTCGCTGGTCACCAGGGCCGCCATCCCCGCGCGACCGTCGGCGCCCGGCACCTCCACCCCGTAGACGTTGGCCTCCACCACGCCGGGGACGGCCTGAAGCCGCAGGGCCACCTCGGCCGTGGAGACGTTCTCCCCCTTCCAGCGGAAGGTGTCGCCGACGCGGTCGACGAAATAGACATAGCCGTCCGCATCCTGGCGCAGCAGGTCGCCGGTGCGGAACCAGGCGTCTCCCGGGGCGAAGACGTCCCGCAGGACCTTCTTCTCCGAGGCGCTCTGGTCCAGGTAGCCTGTGAACTCCGCCCTGGGGTCCGAGGAGTCGATTCGACCCAGGCACTCCCCGGCCTCGCCGAAGGCGGCCTCGGTACAGAAGCCGCCGGGACCGCGAAGGGGCGCCTCGGCCTCGTAGTCGAAGCGGACGATGCGGGCGTTGAACCTCTGCTTCAGGACCCGGGGGATCCGGCCGATGGCCCCGGGCCTTCCGTCGAAGTTGAACATGGACACGTTGCCCTCGGTGGAGCCGTAGAACTCCAGGACCCGGGGAACGCCGAAGCGGCCGGTGACCTTGTCCCAGACGTCCGGCCGAAGGCCGTTGCCGAAGGCGAGGCGCAGCCGGTGGGACCGCTCGTCCGGATGTGGCGGCTGGTTGGCCAGGTACCGGCAGAGCTCGCCGATGTAGACGAACTGGGTGCAGTCCTCCCGCCGGATGTCCTCCCAGAACTGGGTGGCCGAAAATCGCCGCCGCAGGACCACGCAGGCGCCGTTGAGGAGGGCCGCCCCCATGCCGCAGAGCCCGCCGGTGGCGTGATAGAGGGGAAGGGCGACATAGATCCGGTCTTCGGGACGGGCCCCGGTCGCCCCTGCAAAGCCCCGCATGTAGAGCTGGACCCTCACATGGGTGACCCTCGCCGCCTTGGGCAGGCCGGTGGTCCCGGAGGTGTAGATGAGAAGGGCGGTGTCGCCCGCCTTCAGTCCTTCCCGCACCGCGGCGGGAGGCGGCTCCGCCGGCCGCTCGGCCAGGGCGGCGGAGAGGTCGCCCTCACCCGGCAGCGGGGAACCCAGGCTCCACAGGCGCGGCGTGTGATCCAGGTCGCCGAGGACGTCCTGGAGGGCCGGCGACGTCTCGGAATCCACGATGACCTCGTGGGCGCCCGCCAGGGACAGGCAATGGGCCAGGGCCTGGCCGGTAAGCTGGTTGTTGATGAGGGCCGACACGACGCCGACCTTTGACAGGCCGTACCAGGCCGGCAGGTACTCGATCCGGTTGGGAAGGAAGAGGGCGACCCGGTCCCCGGGCTTCAGCCCGGACTCCAGGGCCCAGCGGGCGAACCGGTTGGCGAGGGCGTCCATCTCGCCGTAGGTGAGACTGCGCCCCTCGAACCTCAGGGCCTCGCGTCCCCGCCACCGGCGGACAGCCGCCTCCAGGTCATCGCAGATCCGGCGCGGATTGCCGGGCCGGACCCCGCGGACCCGTCCCAGGGTCCGGAAGAGGCCGGAGGCGAAGAGAAGGTCGCGCTGGAGTGCTGAGGTCATGCGGGGGCCGAATCTTCCGGGCTGTCGAACCAGCCCGTGATCTGGCGGCACGGAGCCGGGGTTTCAAGTCGCCGGAGCATCCGGCATGCCCGCGACCTCGACCCTGTAGCGCTGGCGCAGCGACCGGATGAAGGCGGCGTTGCCCGCCTTGCGGCGTTCAGACTTCCAGGCCTCGGCGACGTCGGCGCGAACCGCCTCGAAGGGGGCCCGGGAGACCCCGGACCGTCCCTCGACCCGGACGATGTGCCAGCCATAGGCGGACCGGACGGGTCCCGTCCATTGTCCCGGAGCCGCGTCCTCCAGCTTCCTGGCGAAATCGGGGCCGTAATCCCGGAGGATGTCGCGCATCTCGACCCCGGCATAGGAGAGGGGCAGGGCGAAGGGCTGGCCGGCGCCCAGGGGATTGGGCCGGGACAGGGCCGCCCGCGCCGCCGCCTCGGCCCCCGGGGCGTCATCGCTGAAGAAGACATGGCGGAATGTCGCCTTGGCCGGGACGAGGTGATCCTGCGGATGGGCGTCGTACCAGGCCTTGAGGTCCGCCTCGGTGGGCTCGGGGACGGGCGCCAGGTCCTCGGAGGCGAAGGCCATCTTCTGGGCCAGGCGCCGCCGGATGATGAGGTCATCCCTGTCCAGACCCAGCCGGACCGCCTCGCGGGCGAGAAGCTCCTCGTCGATGCGCTCCCGGAGCATGGCGTTCAGTTCCTCCCGCGTCGGGGGGCGCTGGGCCTGGGCTTCCCAGTAGGCGACGATCTGGTTCAGTTCCGCCTCATCGATCCGGACCACCGGCCGTTGCAGGTGTCGCCCCATCGAGACGATGCCGAAGAGGACGAGGCCGATCAGCAGGAACCGGGTCAGGGGCTCACGAAGGATCGCCCTCGCAACCGGGGGCAGGGTCATGCGGGCATCCCTATGCCTTCGGATCGTACCAGATCGGCGAGGACCAGGCGCGCTCCATCACCGTGGGCGCGAGGTCCGGGTTGGGCGGCGTGCCATTGCGAAGGGCGTCCCAGGTCGACCAGCGACAGGACGGGTTCTCAAGCACCCGGACGTAGTAGAAGGCGCGCTGGCGGGGATTGAAGCCAGGGTCAGTCCACAGGGTCCGGAGCTCGACATCGCCCTTGAAACGCGACGGCGTGCAGGTCGCCAGGTCGACCGAGGCCCCGTTGTCCGGGCACCGGCCGGTCCTTGCATCAACCTTCAGGCCATCCGAGCAGGCCACGTCGTAGACCTTTTCCCTGGCGACCCCGTTCTCGATCCAGCCCTTCACGACCTGGGCGCGCTGGAGGTAACCCCCGTTGGGATCCCGGGAGCCCCAGACCAGGAAGGTCGGCGCCTTGCCGCGCGAGACCATCAGGTCGCCGCCCATGGGCACCCCGTGGGCATAGGCCTGGCGGACCAGGTCCGGACGCTTCAGGAGATCGCCCGGGAAGTCATAGGCGGCGAAGAAGCGCACGCGGATCCGGGGACCGGAGGTGGCGAAGGTCTCCCGCCGGCGGAGGGCGTCGTAGATCGCCTCGCGGGTGTTCTCCTCGGCCCAGACCCCGGCGAGGCCCGAGGCGCCCCAGTTCTGGTAGCGCGGGGGGTCCCTGCGGGCGGGATCCCAGGTCCTGGCGCCGCCCTGGGGAACAGATCCGCGCAGGGGAGCGAGGCCGTCGGTCCGGCCCACCTTGGAGAAATAGTTGGATTCCTCCACCGATCCCGGGGCGGAGTTATGGGTGTCGGAGGCCCCGATGAATCCGAACCGGTAGGGATTGAAGCCCCGCGATTCCTGAAGCAGCAGTCCATCCTTGAGGGCGTCCCGGGCATAGCCGCCGGCGAACTTGGTCACCGCCTTGTTCGTACCGATGTAGCTCTCGAAGATCTCGAACCCCGCCCACTCGTCGTTGGGCGAGAGCGAGGGGTGTGTCTCAGAGGTGCCCTTGATCTGGGTGATCTCGACGAGGGGCTCGTTTCGCCGGCGCAGGTCCGCGTAGACGCGGTCCATGGGCGCGCCGTTGAACCGGGCGGTCCCGAACATGGTCCCGTCACTGCCATTGGAGTTGTGGGGGATCGCCAGGGCCTCGACCCCGCGCCCACGCCAGGCCTCCATGCGCTTCCAGAGCTCCTCGGGGTCGGCGGACTCCCGCGAGGAATACGGCAGGTCCGGCACATCCCCGGAGCGGAAGATCACGTTCCTGTGCAGGTTGCGGCCGTCCGGGGCCGAGGTGAACTCATAGCCGACGAAGGTGGTGAAGCGACCCGGTTCGTTGTGCCGGGCGGCGGCTTCGCGCACCTCCTTCCAGGCGCGGGCGTGGATGGCGGGGTCCAGGAACTCCCTGGGGACCGAATTGTCCCGCATCGAGCCGATGAACCGGGCGAAGGCGTCGCCGATTTCCCGGGGGTCCGGGCTGAACAGCCTGGAGACGCCCGGAACCTTCGAGATCGCCGTCCCGGGGGTGTTGGCCTGCTCCATGGCTCCGATGAACTCGGCGTGGTCGGTGACCGCCACGAAGTCGAGGGGGCCGCCCGCCAGCCGGATGTCAAAGCCCGAGGCGTGGCCGATGGTCTCGCCCTTGGCGAACCGGTAGGCGTCGTCCGGCGAGGACCGGACGTTGAAGATGTAGGCGTCGAAGGACAGCTTGGTATGGACATGGAGGTCGCCGAAATAGGCGTTCCGATCCGGATTGAAGCCGCTGGTCCGCGCGGCGGCGGCCGGGGGCGCCTTGGGCGCGGAGGCGGTCGCAGGGGCCCAGGCGGCCGCCAGCGCCGTCACGATGACCGCCATTGAGCCTCCGGCCATCGTCGAGACGGCGATTCCTTCCCGGATCCGCATGCGGACGTCCTCCCTGTTCGCCTCCCCGGCAGCACAGGCTCCTGGGAGGGCTTCCCCTCGTGCATGTTGCGCCCACGCCGCCCGGTCTGTCAAAACACGGGCGTGAACCGTCCCTGGCGCCCCCGTTTCACCGATACGACCCCCAGGGGGTCGCAGGTCCGCGCCCCCGGCGCGGCCGCCGCCCTCGCCGTCCTCACCGTCTTCGCCCTGGTCCTCTTGCCCGCTTTGCAGGCCAAGGCGCACGAGGTCCGACCCGCCCTGGTCCAGATCCTCGAGACGGGATCCGGGGGCGCCGAAGTGACGTGGAAGCAGCCGGTGGCCGGGGACGTCGCCGTCCGCCTTTCCCCCCGGCTCTCCGGCGGCGCCCTGGACCGCCCCCCGGACCAGGAGACCGTGACCGACGCCTACCGCATCCGGATCTGGCGGCTGCCGTCCGCAGACGGCCTCTCAGGCCAGACCCTCAGCGTGGACGGACTGTCCATGACCGTGACCGACGTCCTGGTTCGGGTCCAGGCGGGGGGCGCCGAAGTCAGCACGGTCCTGAAGCCTTCCGCCCCGAGCCTGCGCCTTGACCTCGACGGACCCGCCGGGGCGGCGGTCCCGGCCTACCTGCGCATGGGGGTCGAACACATCCTCACCGGCCCGGATCACCTGGCCTTCGTCCTGGGCCTTCTGCTGCTGGTCGGCCTCAACCTCGGCGTCGTGAAGGCGGTGACCGCCTTCACGGTGGCGCACAGCCTGACCCTCGCGGGAACGGCCCTCGGCCTGGTCCGTGTCGATCCGGCCGTGGTGGAGGTCCTCGTCGCCCTGAGCATCGTCTTCGTCGCAGTGGAGCTGGCCTCGGCGCCGGGGGCGCGCCCCAGCCTGACCCGCCGGAAGCCCTGGCTGGTCGCGCTGGCCTTCGGCCTCCTGCACGGCTTCGCCTTCGCGGGAGCCCTGGCCGAGATCGGCCTGCCGAAGGCGGCGGCGCCCCAGGCCCTGCTGCTCTTCAATGTCGGCGTGGAGATCGGGCAGCTCGCCTTCCTCGCGGTCGCGGCCCTGGTCATCCTGGCGCTGAGGCGGCTTCGGCCCAGGCTCCCCTTCCAGACGGATGCGCTGGCGCGCGTGGGCCCCGCCTACGCCATCGGGGGCCTTTCCGCCTTCTGGTTGATCGAGCGCCTGGCCGCCGTCTTCTGAGACAGGGTCAGGCGGCCTGGAGCCCCGGGAGATCGTGGAGCTCGGCCGGCAGGCCGGCGCCCATCAGGTCGATGAAGTTGTCGCGCCAGAACCGGCGCCGCGTGGCGTCGTCGACGCCGGCCAGGGACTCGCCGAACCGCTTCATCGGATGCCGACCGCCCTCGATGTGGGGAAAGTCCGACGAGAACATGCAGACCTCATTCCCAGCGTTGGCGATGATCCAGGCGACGTCCTCGTGGGGATAGGGCGTGGCGCGGAACTGGCGCTGGAGGATCTCGCTCGGCCGGGCCGAGAGCCGCTGGAGCCGCTCCTCCCGGCCAAAGGCCGCCGCGCCGGAGTCCATGAACTTCATCAGGCTGGGGACCCAGGAGGCGCCCAGTTCGATGGCCCCGAACCTGAGGCGCGGGAACCGGTCGAAGACACCGTCGAAGACCAGGGCCGACAGGGTCTGCCAGACCGCGACCGGGATGGTCATGAAGGACAGGGAGGTGAAGTTCTCGGCGCCGCCATGGAAGTCCAGGACCCGGGGCAGGCCATTCTCGAAATAGGCGGGATTCATCTTCTCCTCCCCGCCCACGTGGAAGAGGACCGGCAGGCCCGCTTCCTCGAGGAGGGCCCAGAGCGGATCGAGGCCCACATGGGAGGGGCTGTGGCCCGGCGGACAGCGCGAGGGGACCATCAGGCCCCGGCAGCCCAGTTCGATGGCCTCCCGGGCGATCCGGGGCGCGGCTTCGATGTCCAGAAGGGGCACGTAGCCCGTGGCCAGCAGCCGGCGGTCCACGGAGCAGAAGTCAGCCATCATCCGGTTGTGGGCGCGGGCCCCGGCGAGGGCCAGCTCAACCTGACCGGACTCCTCGAGGCCGTAGTTGCCCAGGGCGTGGGTGGTGAAGACCAGCTGGCTGGCGAAGCCGAGCAGGTCGAGGGAGCGCGGCCGGTCCTCCCGGCGGAAGGCGCCCAGGGCCTGGTAGTTCTTCCGAAGGAGCAGGTTGTCTTCGTCGCCGGACCGGAACTCGGGGTCGTCATGCTGGGCGCGGGCCTTCTCCGCCCAGCCGGTCAGGTCGTTGGGCTTGCGGATGGCCTCGGAGAAGGCCGCCCTCAGGCCCGGCTCGACATAGCGGTCGATCTCTCCGGGCAGCTCCATGACGTGCGCGTCCGCATCATGGACCGTGAAACCCTCGACATAGGGCATGCGCCGCCCTCCCCCGTCTGTTGTCTTTGGACACTTCGGACCGGGGAGGCGCGGCGGTCAAGCCCCGCCGCAGCGGGCGGGGCCTTGCGCAGGGTCAGAGCTGGGCGAGAAGATAGTCGGCGGCCGAGACCTTGAACTCGCCTCCGGCCTCGACATTGAGCTGCTGCACCACGCCGTCCACGACGTACATGGAGTAGCGCTGCGAGCGGAGGCCAAGGCCGAACTTTGAGCCGTCCATGGTCAGGTCCACCGCCTTGGTGAAGTCCCCGGCCGGGTCGGCGATCATCTCGATCTCACCCAGGACGCCCTGGCTCTCGCCCCAGGCCTTCATCACGAAGGCGTCGTTGACCGACAGGCAGACGATGGCGTCGACGCCCTTGGCCTTCAGGTCGGCGGCCAGGTCCTTGTAGCCGGGCAGGTGCCGGGCCGAGCAGGTCGGGGTGAAGGCGCCGGGGACGGCGAAGAAGGCCACCTTGCGGCCCTTGAAGATCTCGTCGACCGTGGTGGGCTTGGGCCCTTCGGCCGTGCCGGCGATGAGGTTGGCGGCGGGAAGCGTATCTCCGACCGAAAGGGTCATGGGCCTGTCTCCGGGTTTCGTGCGGTTTGGGACTGGCAGAAATAAGCCCTTGGCGCCCGCCTGCAATGGGCAAGAGGCGTTCGACGTCTTGAATCCGCCTCAAGGGCGCCGGAGAAATCCGGGATGGACACAGCGGGCTACCTTTCCGGCCAGATCCTCATCGCCCTTCCGGCGATCGGCGACCCGCGCTTCGAGCGGGCCGTCGTGTTCCTTTGCGCCCATGACGCGGAGCACGCCATGGGCCTGGCGCTGAACCGCCGCGTGGAGGGCCTGAGGCTGGGGGATGTGCTGGACCAGCTTTCCCTGCCCTGCCCCGAGGCGCGCCGCCGCGAGGCCGTGCTGCTGGGTGGTCCCGTCCAGAAGGAAAGAGGCTTCGTCCTGCACAGCGACGACTTCAGGGCTGAAGACGGATCCACCCTCACGCCGCCGGGGGGCCTGTCGTGCACCCCGACCCGGGAGGCTCTGGAGGCCCTGTCCCGGGACGCCGCCGCGCCGCGGCGGTCGCGGCTGGCCCTGGGCTATGCCGGCTGGGGCCCCGGCCAGTTGGAACAGGAACTCCGGCGGAATGTCTGGCTGACCTGCCCCTCGGACGAGACCCTGGTCTTCGACACACCGCCGGCGCAGCTCTGGGCCGCGTCGCTTCGGCGCCTGGGCGTGGACCCGTCCCTCCTCACCGCAGAGGCGGGAGAAGCCTGAGGCGGAGCCGTCAGCCGCGCGGCTTCACCGGCGCGGCGCCATCGACGTAGCACTCGTTGAGGTAGACCTCCGCCTCCTGCGGCGAGAGCGCCGGCGCGTAGCCGAAGCCCTGGCCATAGTTGCACCCCAGGGCCCTGAGGCGCCTGGCGATCTGGGCGCTCTCCACGCCCTCGGCGACCACCTCCAGGGACAGGTCCCGCCCCAGCTTGATGACCGAGGAGACGATCTTGGCCGAACCCTCGTTGGTGGCCATGGTGCGCACGAAGTAGCGGTCGATCTTGAGGGTGTCGAAGGGCAGGCGCGCCAGGTAGCTGAGCGAGGAGAAGCCGGTCCCGAAGTCGTCCAGCGCCAGCCCGGCGCCGGCCTCCTTGAGATCGGAAAGGATGACGGCGGCCGCGTCCGGGTCGCGCATGACGTCGTTCTCGGTGACTTCCAGCTTCAGGGCGCCCGGCGGCAGGCCGGTCTCCTTGCGGATCCGGATGATGTCGTTGACCAGGCCCTCGCGGTAGACCTCGCCCGTGGAGAGGTTGACCGAGACGGTAAGGTCCCCGGCCGCCAGGTGATCCCGCCGCCAGCGGGCCAGCTGGACCGCCGCGTCGCACTGCATGTAGGCCCCCAGCTCACTGATCAGCCCCATTTCCTCGCAGAGCCCGAGGAAGGCGTCCGGAGTCAGGAAACCCCGGCGGGGATGGCTCCAGCGGACCAGGGCCTCGAAGCCGGACAGGGCGCCCGTGGTGAGGTTGACGATGGGCTGGTAGTAGGGACGGAGTTCACCCCGGCCAATGGCGCCGCGAAGGTCGCCCTCCAGGGCCAGCCGCGACAGGCCATCGGATTCCAGCGTCCGGCCATAGGCGACCGCGGAGCCCCGCCCTTCGGCCTTGGCGGTCTCGACGGCGAGTTCAGCCCGGCGCAGCAGTTCGGCCGCTTCCACGGGGTCGCCTTCAGCCGCCTCGACAGCGCCGAGGGACAGGGTGGGATGGATGTCCAGACCCGAGATCCGGAGGGGCTGCTCCAGCGCCCGCCGCAGGACATCCTCGGGACCCGGGCGGCTGCGGGGCGCAAGGACGGCGAACTCGTCCTCGCCCACCCGGGCGGTAAGGGCCTCGGACGGAAAGGCGGCGGCCAGCCGTGCGCCCAGGGCGGCGAGCACCAGGTCCGCCTGCTCGTGGCCAAGGGCCTCATTGAGGCGACGGAAGCGGTCAAGATCGGCCACCACGAGGATGTGGTCTCCCGGGTCCTTGAGAAGGTCCGCCGCCCGGCTGACGAAGGTCCTGCGGTCCATCAGGCCCGTCAGGCTGTCGAAACCGGAGACCGAGAACCGGGTCTCGGCCGCGACCATCCCCGCCGCCCGGACGCCATCCTCAAGCCAGACGCCGCGCCAGAGACACTGCTCTCCGCCGAGGATCCGCAGGCGCAGCTCGATCTCCGATCCGGGGGGCTGGACGCCAAGGAGCTCCGCGGCCACGGACCGGTCCTGCGGCTGGGTCAGGGCCCGGAGGGCGGCGGCCGAACACTCGGGGGCCAGGGGGCCCAGGCCGAGCGCCCGGGTCGGCCCGGTGAAGCTCATCCGGTCAAGCCCGGGCTCCCAGAGCCAGAGGGCCACGGACGCCGCGCCCAGGGCCTCAAGCGTCGCCGTCGCGTCCCAGATCCAGCGGTCTTTCGGCATCCGGCATCCCGGTCAGATGGACAGGAGTTCGCCCGGCCCATCGCCATGCGGCGGCGGCGCAACCTGACCGAACAGGACATGGTCTCGCCATTCGCCGTTAATTTTCAGATAAGCCCGCGCCAGGCCTTCCTCCTGGAACCCCGCCTGGCCCAGAAGATTCCGGGAGGGCGCGTTGCCCGGAAGGCAGGCGGCCTCCAGGCGGTGGAGGGCAAGGGTCCGGAAGGCGAAGCGGGACAGGGTGCGCACGGCGGCGAGGGTGAGACCCTGACGGGTGAAGCCGGAGCCGCACCAGTAGCCCACGGTTCCCATCTGGGCGACGCCGCGCCGGATGTTGGACAGGGTGATCCCGCCGGTGAGCGCCCCGTCCGTCTTGCGGAAGACGAAGAAGGGATAGGCGACGCCGAGATCGATGTCCCGGGCATAGGAGGCCAGGCGCCGGCGCCAGGCCGCGCGGGTCAGGTCATCCTCTGGCCAGGTGGGCTCCCAGGGCTGGAGGAAGTCGCGGGATGCCCGTCTCAGGTCCGCCCACTCCGGAAAGTCGGAAGGGCGTGGGGGGCGGATCTCGATCCCGTCCCCCTGCAGCCTCAGGCTGTCGCCCGGCGTGATCCAGTCCAGCAGCGCCATGACGGCAAACTCCGCCGTTTTCGTCGTGCGTCAAGTCGGCGCAGGCGTCGGTGCGCCCAGGGCCCCGATCCGGCTGCGGAAGACTTCCGCCGCCGGATGGGCTTCAGCGGGACCCAGGACGGCCGCCGCGGCGAGGCCGGACTCCAGCAGGCGGGCGCCCGCCCGCCGAACCGCGGCGGCGTCGCAGGCGTCGATCCGCCCGGCGATCTCCACCGGCGTGACCAGGCGCCCATGGACCAGCAGCTGGGAGGCGGCCTGTTCGGCCCGGCTCAGGAGGGACTCCGCCGCCATGAACTGCCCGGCCTTGAGCTGGGCGCGGGCCCGCGCCAGCTCGGCCTCCTGCGGGGCCTCGGCAAGGTCGGCCATCTGGTCTGCGGCCAGGGCCGCCAGCTCGCCGGCGGCGGCGGCCTCGCAGCCGGCGAACACCCCCACCATCCCGCAGTCCGACCAGAACTCGCCCCAGGCGTCCACGGCGTAGGCCAGGCCCCGGGCCTCGCGGGCCTCCTGGAACAGCCGCGAGGCCATGCCGCCGCCCAGGCACTCCACGAAGACCTGCGCCGCCCAGGCGTCGGGGTCCGTTGCAGCCAGTCCCGGGCAGAGGAGGACGAGATTGGCCTGCTCGAGGGACCGGTCATCCGTCCTCGCCCCCCCGGTGAACCGGGCGGGCGGCGGGGGCGCCGCCGCCGAAGGCTCGGCGCCGGCGAAGTCGCGCTCCGCCAGCCGCAGAAGGGCGTCCTCGTCGACGGCGCCCGAGGCGACGATCACCAGGCGGTCCGGCGCATAGAGCGCGCGGCGCCAGTCGGCGAGGGACAAGGGGTCCGCCCGCTTCAGGCTGGCCGCATCGCCGAGGATGCAGCGCCCCAGGGACTGGTCCTGGAAGGCGGCGGACTGGGCCATCTCGAAGACCAGGTCGTCGGGGGCGTCCTCGGCCTCGGCGATCTCCTGGAGGACCACCCGGCGTTCCCGGCGCAGGTCATCGGCGTCCAGGGTCGGGCGCAGGAGGATGTCCGAGAGGAGCGCGGAGGCGCCGTCCAGGCCTTCCGGCAGGGTCCGGACATGGAAGACGGTCCGCTCGAACCCCGTCTCGGCGTTCATCTGCCCGCCGCCGGCCTCGATCGCCTCGGCAAGCTGGCGCGCCGACCGGCCTGCGGCGCCCTTGAAGACCATGTGCTCGAGGAGGTGGGACCAGCCGGACCGCCGGGGTTCTTCCCAGCGTGCGCCCCGGCCGGCGGCAACCACCAGGGCGACCGTCTGAAGCCCCGGGACCGGGTCGCAGACCACCCGGACCCCGTTGGCCAGGGTGTGGACCCGGGGGGAGTCAGCCTGCCGCAAAGGCCCGGACATAGGCGGCCACCTTTCCGGCGTCGGCGTCGATCGACTCGAAGCGCTCGGGGCGCCCGGCGAGGGCCTGGGCCCGTGGAGGGGTTTCCGGACGCCGGCCCGTGGCCGCGAGGACCGCCTCGGGGAACTTGGCGGGGTGGGCCGTGGCCAGGACCACGGTGGGGCCATGTCCCGGCGCCCGGCGCAGGGCCGACAGGGCCACGGCTGTGTGGGGGTCGGCCATCTCGCCCGTCTCGGAGAGGGTCAGCTGCATCTCTCGGGCGGTGCCGGCCTCGTCGGTCGAAGCGCCGGCGAAGAGGGCCGTCATGGCCGAGAGGGCGTCCGTCGGCGTGACGATGTCGCGGCCCGAGGCGAAACCCGTGAAGGCCGCCGCAGTCGCCGCGCCGTCCCTGCCGGTCGCCTCGAAATAAAGCCGCTCGAAGTTGGACGCCGACTGGATGTCCATGGCCGGCGACTGCGTCTCGGCCACGGCGCCCCGGGCATAGAGGCCGGTGCGGAAGGTCCGGGCCAGGATGTCGTTGGCGTTGGTGGCGATCAGTATGCGGCCGACCGGAAGACCCATCCGATGCGCGACGTAGCCCGCAAACCCGTCCCCGAAATTACCCGAGGGGACGGCGAAGGAGACCGGTCTGTGCGGCGCGCCCAGGGCGACCGCCGTCGTGAAGTAATAGACGGACTGGGCGACGATGCGGGCGAAGTTGATGGAGTTCACCGCCGAGAGGCCGACCGCCCTCTGCAGGTCCGTGTCGGCCAGGGCCGTCTTCAGGATGGCCTGGCAGGCGTCGAAGTCCCCGGCGACCGCCAGGCACCGGACGTTGTCCTCCACGGCCGTGGTCATGAAGCGGCGCTGGACCTCCGAGATTCGGCCGTCCGGGAACATGGCGACGATCCGGGTGTTGGCCCGGCCGCGGAAGGCCTCGACGGCGGCGCCGCCCGTGTCGCCGGAGGTGGCGCAGAGGATGGTCTGGGTCCGGCCGGCCTGTTCCAGCACATGGTCGGAGAGCCGGGCCAGGAGCTGCATGGCCACGTCCTTGAAGGCCAGGCTCGGCCCATGGAACAGCTCGGCCAGGAAGACGTCCGGTCCCAGCTGGACCAGGGGGACCACCGCCGGGTGGTCGAAGGCGGCATAGGCCTCCCGGCACATTCGGGACAGGTCGGCGGCGGGGATCTCGTCCCCGGCGAAGCGTCCAAGGACGGCTGCGGCCACCTCGGCATAGGGACGGCCGGCGAACCCGGCGATCTCGTCACGTTCAAAGCCAGGCCAGGTCTCGGGCACGTAGAGGCCGCCGTCGGGGGCGAGTCCGGCGAGGACAGCGTCGACGAAACCGACCGGCGGCGAGCCGCCGCGTGTGGAGATGTAGCGCATCAGGGTCTGTAGTGCTTGCGGAGCCGGGCGACATAGACCCCGGCCAGGGCGGCGGCAAGGCCGAACCAGGTCAGGGCGTACTCCAGGTGGCGGTTGGAAATGGCCGCCGGTATGGGCGAGGGCGCCAGGGCGGCGAAGTCCGGGTTCGAGGAGGTCTCCGCCATCAGCATGACCGGGGCCGGGCGCTCCGCCCCGAGGGCGGCGGCCATGGCGGGGATGTCCCGGGCGAACCAGAGGCGCGCCGCGGGATCCGCCTTGGGCGTGAAGGCGCTGGTGGGGTCCGGAACCCTCAGGATCCCGGTGATGGCGGCGGGCCCTGCGGCGCCACCGGCCCCGGGTCGCCCGGTGACGGAGTCCGGGACGAAGCCGCGATCCACCAGCACGCTGCCATAGCGGGTGGAGGCCAGGGGACAGGCCGAGACCAGCCGGCGCCCCCCCTGCCCGTCCTTGAGGCCATAGAGTTCGACGAAGGGTGCGCCGGGAAGGCCGGGACAGTCCAGCCGCACCCGGACCATGTCCAGGTCGGCGGGCGACGCCGCAGCGTCCAGGGCGGGGGCCGCCTCAACCGGGGCCGCCGTCTCCAGCCGGGCGATGCGCGACAGCAGGGATTCCTTCCAGGCGAGGCGCTGCACTTGCCAAAGGCCAAGGCTGACCAGGATGGCCAGTCCCGCCGCGGTGGCGAGGGTCAGGCCGAGCGGAAAGCGGCGGGGGGCCGGGGCGTCAGTCGTCATGGCGGGCTTCCGCCGCCCGGTTGGCGAACTGGGCGGCCAGCAGCACGCCCTTCATCGGCCGCAGCAGGCCGCCGCAGACCACCACCGTCAAGGGCAGGAAGACCACCATGTGGACCCAGATCGGCGGTCGGTAGGCGATTTCGGTGAACAGCGCGGCAAAGGCGACGATGAAGCCGCCGATGAGGATCACGAAAACGGCGGGTCCGTCCCCGGAGTCGGCGCGGGCAAGGTCAAAGCCGCAGGCGTCGCAGCGGTCCGCCACGGTGAGGAAGCCCCGGAAGAGGGCGCCCTCGCCGCAGCTGGGACAGCGACCGGCGAGCCCCGCCAGAAGGGGGTTCACGCCGGCCACCGCAGGTCAGTGTCCGCCCGAGGCGCCGAACACGACGTAGATGAAGGCGAAGAGGAACAGCCAGACCACGTCCACGAAGTGCCAGTACCAGGCCGCCGACTCGAAGCCGAAGTGCTGCTTGGGCGTAAAGCCCTTGCCCATGAGGCGGGCGAGGCAGACGAGCAGGAAGATCGTCCCGATCAGGACGTGGAACCCGTGGAAGCCGGTGGCCATGAAGAAGGCCGAGCCGTAGAGGCCCGAGTTCTCCGCACCGTCGCCGCCGAAGAAGTAATTGTGCTGCAGGATGTGGTGGTACTCGTAGACCTGGACGGCGGTGAAGATGGCGCCGAGGATCACGGTCAGCAGCAGGCCGATCTTGGCGCCGCGGCGGTCGCCGCCCTGCAGGGCGTGGTGGGCCCAGGTCACGGTGGTGCCGGACAGCAGCAGGATCAGGGTGTTGAGCAGGGGCAGGTTCCAGGCGGGAACCGTCTCGACGCCCTTGGGCGGCCAGGTCGCCCAGGCGTTCCGCACTTCCTCGATGCCCGAGTGCGTCCGGACATCATTGAAGAGGGCCATCTCGAAGAAGATCCAGAACCAGGCCACGAAGAACATCACCTCGGAGGCGATGAACATGATCATGCCGTAGCGCAGGCCGATGCTCACCACCGGGGTGTGGTCCCCCTGGTTGGCCTCGACGGTGACGTCGCGCCACCAGCCGGCCATGGTCAGGAGCACGCCGGCGAAGCCCGCCAGCAGTACCGTCAGGTCGCCCTTCGGCAGGCCGAAGAGCCCCTTCATGGCGATGACGCCGCCGACCGCCATGACGCAGGCGGCGAGAGAGCCCACCAGCGGCCAGGGGCTGGGATTGACGAGATGGTAGTCGTGTTTGACGTCGCCCGCAGACATTGCGCCCCTGTTCCTCTTACTGCCACCGCCCGCCTGGTGAGTCGCAGACCCGGCGAGCTTTTTCTGGTTGTGTCCCTATAGCCCTGCTTTCGGCGTTCCGCCAAGGGCGGAAGGCGCGTGGGCGGCCTTCGGCGTCGCCTCTTGGGCGGGGAAGAAGGTGTAGGACAGGGTCACCTCGGACTTGCCCCGGGTGTCGAAGTCCTCCGCGAACTTCGGATCCACGAAATAGACCACCGGGAACTCGATCGTCTTGCCCGCCGGGATGGTCTGGTTGGAGAAGCAGAAGCACTCGAGCTTCTGGAAATAGGCGCCCGCCAGCTGGGGAGTCACGTTGTAGACAGCGTGGCCGGTGATCGGCCGGTCGCTGTTGTTGGTGACCGTGAAGTAGGCCAGCCCGGTCTCACCGATGCGCACCGACTGCGAGGTCTGCTGGGGGCGGAAGCTCCAGGGCAGGTCCCGGACATTGGCGTCGAACCGCACCACGAGGCTGCGCTCGAGGGTCTGGGCCGACGCCTGCTCGGCGCGTCGGGGCGTCCCGTCGAAGCCGGTCAGCTGGCAGAAGGCCCGGTAGAGCGGAACCGAGGCGTAGGCCGCCCCGATCATGCCGACGAAGCCGGCCACGCACCAGGCCGCCAGCCGGGCGTTCCGGCGCGGGACGTCAGAGGGGTCGGTCGAGGACATTTCCACCCATCCTGAAAACGGTGACGAGATAGACCAGCACCACGAAGCCGACCAGGCCCAGGGCGATGGCGATGTTGCGTCCGCGGCGCGCGCGGAGGGCGGCGGGATCTTCAGGCTCGGTCATGTCAGGCCTCCCGGCAGTCCTGGTGCACGGCCGCCCAGGAGATGCTCTCCGAGCAGGGTCGCGAACAGGAGGGTGAGGTAGAGGATGGAGTAGGCGAAGAGGTTGCGCGCGTCACGGGCCCCGGCCCTCACGTCGTAGAGGCCATCGGTGACCCGGGGATCCGCCGCATCCCCGGCGCGGCCCGCACGGACCCTCCAGGCCAGCAGGAGGAAGACGACGCCACCGAGGCCGGCCACCGCCAGGTAGGCTGGGCCCCCAAGCCCGGTGGCGACCGGGGCCAGGCAGACCGGGACGAGAAGGAGGCTGTAGATCCAGATCTGCCGGCGGGTGACGGCCGCCCCTGCAGTGACGGGCAGCATGGGCACGCCTGCGGCGGCGTAATCCTCGCTCGTGTAGAGGGACAGGGCCCAGAAGTGGGGCGGGGTCCACATGAAGATGATGGCGCACAGGAGCCAGGCGTCCAGAGGGGCCTGCCCGGTCGCGGCCGCCCAGCCGATCACCGGCGGAAGGGCCCCCGCCAGGCCGCCGATGACGATGTTCTGCGCCGTCCAGCGCTTCAGCCACATGGTGTAGACCACGGCGTAGAAGAAGATGGTGAAGGCCAGGAGCCCGGCGGCCAGCCAGTTCAGCGCGAGCCCGAGCAGCATGACCGAGAACAGGGACAGGACGATCCCGAGGGTGAGGGCGTCGGCGCCCTGGACCCGTCCGGCCGGCACCGGCCGGCCGCGGGTGCGTCGCATGCGCGCGTCAATGTCCGCATCGTACCACATGTTCAGGGCGGCCGAGGCGCCGGCGCCCACGGCGATGCACAGGATGGCGATCGCGCCCATCACGGGATGGATCGGGGCCCCCGCGCAGATCAGGCCCGTGGCGGCGGTGAAGACCACCAGCGACATGACCCGGGGCTTGAGCAACTGGACATAGTCCTGCCAGCGGGCGGGAGTGGCGGAACGAAGGACTGCGGGTGTGGTCATCTTGACCTGGACGCCTGACGCGGAGAGGGGCGCGAACCGGATGTGCCCGGCCCGCGCCCCCCCATTTGGTGACTCAGTCCCGCCCGTTGAACCGGGCGGGCGCGATTAGTGGTGCGAGTCCGGCTTGAAAACCGGCGGATCGCTGAACTGGTGGAAGGGCGGCGGAGAGGACAGGGTCCACTCCAGGGTCGTCGCGCCCTCGCCCCAGGGATTGGCCTCGGCCTTGCGGCGACGGATGGCCGCCTCCACCAGGACCAGGAGGAAGACGCCGACGCCGATCACCGTCACCAGGTAGCCCTGGGTCGAGACCTGGTTCCAGAAGGTGAAGGCCTCGGGATAGTCGATGTAACGCCGGGGCATGCCCTGAAGGCCCAGGAAGTGCTGCGGGAAGAAGATCAGGTTCACGCCGACGAAGGTGATCCAGAAATGCACCACGCCGAGGAACTCGTTGTACTTCACGCCCCACATCTTCTCGAACCAGTAGTAGAAGCCGGCGAAGATCGCGAACACGGCGCCCAGGCTGAGCACGTAGTGGAAGTGGGCCACCACGTAGTAGGTGTCGTGCAGGCTGTAGTCGATGCCGGCGTTGGCCAGCACCACACCCGTCACACCGCCGACGGTGAACAGGAAGATGAAGCCGATCGCCCACAGCATGGGCGTCTTGAAGTCCAGGGAGCCGCCCCACATCGTGGCGATCCACGAGAACACCTTCACGCCTGTCGGCACCGCGATGACCATGGTGGCCGCCACGAAGTAGGCCCGCAGGTCGATGGGCATGCCGACGGTGTACATGTGGTGGGCCCACACGATGAAGCCGACGAAGCCGATCGCCACCATGGCGTAGGCCATGGCGAGGTAGCCGAAGATCGGCTTCCGCGAGAAGGTCGAGACGATGTGGCTGACGATGCCGAAGCCCGGCAGGATCAGGATGTACACTTCCGGGTGTCCGAAGAACCAGAAGAGGTGCTGGAACATGACCGGATCGCCGCCGCCGGCGGGATCGAAGAAGTGGGTGTTAAAGTTCCGGTCCGTCAGCAGCATGGTGATGGCGCCGGCCAG
>CAIMLY010000037.1 GCA_903842425.1 uncultured Alphaproteobacteria bacterium
CCAGGTCTACCTGGAATCCTCCAAGGACAAGGCCGGCGCCTGGCTGGATGGCGGCAAGACCTACAAGATCCGCGTCGATCCCGCACCGCCGGTCAAGCAGTTCTGGTCGATCACCCTCTATGACAACGTGACCCGCGGCCCGCTGGTCACGCCCCAGGGCGCCGCCGACATCAGCTCGCGCAAGCCGGACCTGGTCAAGAACGCCGACGGCTCCGTCGACGTGACCTTCGGCCCTGTCAGGCCTGAAGGCGCCGCCAACTGGATCCAGACCACGCCCGGCAAGGGCTGGTTCGCCTACTTCCGGTTCTACGGACCCACCGAGGCCTACTTCGCCAAGAGCTGGCAGCTGAACGATTTCGAGCAGGTGACGAAATGACCAAGGGCCTCATCCCCTCCACCCAGCGGCGCACGGTCCTCGGCCTTGGCCTCGCAGCTTCCGCCTCCGCCCTGGCCCTGTCCCTGGCGCCCGGCGCGGCGTCGGCCGCTTCGGCCCTGACGCCCGCCGAGGCCAAGGCGATCGCCAAGGAAGCCTGGGCCTGGTCCTTCGCCCCGATCGAGGGCTACCAGACCCTGTACGCCCAGGCGGTGAACAAGGACGCCCCCGGCTATGTCGGCGGGTTCAACCAGTTCCGGCACTATTCCCGTCTGGCGACGCCCGACGACAAGGACATCGTGACGCCGAACAACGACACGCCCTACAGCTGGGCCTGGCTGGACCTGCGGGCCGAGCCCATCGTCCTGTCCCTGCCGGCGTCGCCCAAGCGCTACTACGTGAACCAGTGGTTCGACCTCTACACCCACAACTTCGCCTATACCGGAGTGCGGTCGACGGGCCGGGAAGCCGGGAACTACCTGTTCGCCGGGCCACGCTGGAAGGGAACCGTCCCCAAGGGCATCAAGGCGGTCTTCCGGTCCGAGACCGAGATCGTCGGCACCCTCACCCGGACGGCCATCGAGGGCGGGCCCGAGGACATCCCGGCCATGCAGGCCGTCCAGGCCCAGTACCGGCTGACCCCGCTCTCGAAATTCACCGGCAGGAAGGCGCCGCCCGCCAAGCCGCCCGTGGACTGGCCGCCCTTTGACCGCGCCAGGGCCGAGGGCCTGGGCTTCATCCCCTACATCAACGCCCTCCTGCCGCTGATGCCGACCGTCCCGTCCGAGGTCGACATGCGCGCCAGGTTCGCCCGGATCGGCGTCGGCCCGGGCCGCCCCTTCAACGCCGCGAGCCTCGATCCCGCCATCCGCAAGGCCATGGAAGAGGGCGTGGCCGAGGCCGCCGCCGAGCTGAAGGCCCGGGCCCAGGCCGAAAAGACCTCGATGGACCTCTTCGGGACCCGGGAGTTCCTCGGCAAGGACTACGTCTACCGGCGCAACGCCGGAGCCCTGCTGGGCATCTACGGCAACAGCAAGGAAGAGGCGCTCTACGGCAGCCAGCAGACCGACAATGCCGGCAAGGTGCTGGACGGCTCGCGCAACTGGCTCCTGAGGTTCGAGCCCGGCCAGCTCCCGCCGGTCAACGACTTCTGGTCCATCACCATGTACGGCCTGCCGGAACGCTACCTGGTGCCGAACCCGATCAACCGCTACTCGATCGGCGACCGGACCCCGGGCCTGAAGAAGGGCGCCGATGGCTCCCTGGAGATCTACCTGCAGGCCGAGAGCCCCGGGAAGGACAAGGAGTCGAACTGGCTCCCCACGCCCAAGGGCCCCTTCTTCTTCGTGGGCCGCTTCTATGGCCCGCGTGAGACCGCCCTGCGGGGGGACTGGACCCTTCCGCCCCTCATCGAGCGCTAGGCGCCGCGCCGAACCCCGG
>CAIMLY010000038.1 GCA_903842425.1 uncultured Alphaproteobacteria bacterium
CCATGGCCGCGGCGATCGGCGCCGGCCTGCCCATCCATGAAGCCACCGGTTCGATGGTGGTGGACATCGGCGGCGGCACCACCGAGGTGGCGGTCCTGTCCCTCTCCGGCGTGGTCTATTCGCGCTCGGTCCGGGTCGGCGGCGACACCATGGACGATGCGATCATTTCGTACATGCGCCGCAACTACAACCTGCTGATCGGCGAGACGACCGCCGAGCGCATCAAGAAGGAAATCGGCACCGCCCGCGCCCCCGAGGAGGGCGAAGGCCTGGCCATCGACGTCAAGGGCCGCGACCTGATGCAGGGCGTCCCCCGCGAGGTCCGGGTCGCCGAGAAGCAGGCCGCCGAGGCCCTCAACGAACCCGTCTCCCAGATCGTCGAGGCCGTGAAGATGGCCCTGGAGTCCACGCCGCCGGAACTGGCCTCCGACATTGCCGACAAGGGCATCATGCTCACCGGCGGCGGGGCCCTGCTGCGCGGCCTGGACGCCGAGATCCGCGACCATACCGGCCTGCCGGTCACGGTGGCGGACGATCCCCTGTCCTGCGTGGCCCTGGGCTGCGGCAAGGTGCTCGAGCATCCCGCATGGATGAAGAGCGTGATGGACAACGGCGGCGCCTGAGTCCGGGGCTGGCGGGGGTCACGGCGCCGGGACCACGAGGGCCTGTTCCCTTCCGCCCTGTCCGCCCAAAGGGGCGAAACAGGCTGGCGTCCAGGCGCCCGGATCGTGTTTTGGGCCGATAACCTGTTCCCACGTCCCGTAACATGATCTAGGCCGGGCGGGTCGTCAGCGTGCATGAGAAGGCCTCCCGCCGGTCGGGGGCCTGGGAGATCGTCGGGTCCGTGTCTTTCAGGGACAATCCCTTCGGCGAGGTGAGGCTGCCCCTCCTGCTGGGCGCGGCGGCGGCGGCTGTGGTCGCCCTCGTCGTGGCCTTCGCCCTCCTCATGGCGGATCGCCGGCAGGTCTACCAGGCCGGCGCCTACCACGCCCTTCGCAAGGCTTCGGACGGCGTGGTCGCCCCCCTGACCGGGGCTGTCGCGGCGCCTGTCCGCTGGGCGGGCGGCGTCGCCGAGGGCGTCGGGGGCTACCTCTTCGCCGCTTCCGAGAATCGCCGGCTGAAGGCCGAGCTGGCCTCCGCCCAGGCCTGGCGCGAGAAGGCCGTAGCCCTTCAGGATGAGAACGCCCGCTATCGCGCCCTTCTGGGCCTGGCGGTGGACCCACCGGTGCCGATGGTCACCGCCCGGGCCGTCAGCGAGAGCCGCGGCCCCTACGCCAACACCCGCCTGGTCAACACGGGCTCCGACCGCGGGGTTAAGGTGGGGCACCCTGTGCTGAGCGAGAACGGACTGGTGGGGCGGGTCATTGGAGTCTCGCCCCGTGTGAGCCGCGTCCTGATGCTGACCGACGCCGCTTCCCGCACCCCTGTGATGATCCAGCGCACCCGCGCTCGCGCCATCCTGACCGGTGATGGCGGCTGGGCGCCGGAGCTGGCCTACCTGAGGGGCCGCGACGCCGCCCGTGAGGGCGACCTCGTCCTGACGTCGGGGGATGGCGGAGTCCTGCCGCGCGGCCTGAACGTCGGGCGCGTGGTCAAGGGCGCCGACGGCGGCTGGCGGGTGAGGCTGGCCTCGGACGCCGCGCCCATCGACTTTGTCCGCATCCTGCTGTTCGAGGACTTCGTGAAGCTCGAGGACCTGCGCGCCCTCAGCAAGCCGGCGCCGCCGCCGCCGCCGACCCCCACGCCGCGCACGACG
>CAIMLY010000039.1 GCA_903842425.1 uncultured Alphaproteobacteria bacterium
CCAGCCTGGACGAGATCGTCGCCCGCGGGTTCCCAAGGGAAACCGTCGAGCGGGTCCAGCGCCTGCTCTACGGCTCGGAGTACAAGCGTCGGCAGTCCGCACCCGGGGTCAAGATCGGTACAAAGGCCTTCGGGCGTGACCGCCGCTATCCCCTCGTCAACGGCTTCCGCGACCAGGTCTCGGGCGGATGAGGCCGGGGCCCGCCCTTCGGTGGAGGGCGTCGCTGGCCCTGTCCGGAATCCTGGTGGCGGCGGCCTGCGGCCCGGCCCAGGGCCCTCCGGCCTCGGCCGCATCCCGGCAGGATGAGGCGGCCTACCTTCCGCCCCCTTCGATCGACCGCATGGCCCCGGCCCCGGGCGGGCTTCTCGTGGACGGCGCTGCGGCGCCAGGCGCCGGCGTCCGGCTGGCCAGCCCCGGCGGCGACGGCCTGGCGGCGACCGCCGACGCCTCTGGGCGCTGGCGACTGTCCGTCCCCATGCCGGATGGCCCGCGGATCTTCGGCCTGTCCCAGACGCAGTCGGGACGCACCACACAGGCGGAAGGCTATGTCTTCCTGTCGCCGGAAGGGCGCGGCTGGCTCCTGCGGGCCGGCGCCGCGGCGAGGCCGCTTGGAACGGCCTCTGCCGGCGGCATGGTCGTTGACCACGACCGCAACGGCGGGGCGGTGATCTCTGGGCGGGGCCCGGCCGACGCCCTGCTCGTGGCCCAGGTCGACGGCCGTCGGGCGGGAGAGGCGCGGACCGACGCGTCGGGGCGCTTCGAGATCCGGCTGAATGGCCCGGCGCCCACCGGCGAGAGCCGTCTGCGGGTCTTCGGCGAGGGGCTCAACCTCGAGACCCTGCTGAGGGTCTCCCCGCCTGCGCCGCTGGATGCGGGGCCCATGCGGGTGGTCGTCCAGGGGCAGGGGCTCCGGATCGACTGGCTGACGCCCGGCGGCGGGATCCAGACGACCCAGATCCTTCCCTGACGGTCGGACCCATGGCCTTCCACCACGGCGCCCGCCCCGGGACCGAGACACCCGCAGCGGACGCCCGCTTCGATTTCTGGGACTCCATGAAGGACCTCTGGCGGCTGGTGCTCAGGAGCGGGGCGCCCGGCCTGGCCTGGCGGATCGGCCTGGCCCTCGTCCTGATCTTCGTGGGCAAGGCGGCCGGGGTGGCCGCCCCGGTCCTGCTGGGCGAGGCCATCAACCGCCTCGCCGAGCTTCGCCCGGTCCTCTCGGATCCACGCCTCGGCGGGGCCTTCATCCTGCTGGCGCTGGGGTTCGCCGGGCTGCGCCTGACCGCCGCCGTGGCGCCCAACGCCCGGGAAGCCATTTTCACCCCGGTCTCCCAGGCGACCATGGCCCGGGCGGCGGAGGAAAGTTTCGGACACGTCCTGTCCCTGTCCCTCGACTACCACCAGGGCAAGCAGACCGGGGCCCTGGCGCGGATCATCGACCGGGGCTCCCGGTCCACCGACTTCCTGATCCGCAGCGTGGTCTTCAACCTCGGCCCCACGGCCCTCGAACTTGTCCTGGCCATGGGCGTCATGGCGGTCCGGCTCGACTGGCGCTTTGCGGCGGCGACCTTCGTCACCATCGTGATCTACGCCGTCCTGACCTTCCGGATCACCGACTGGCGACTGTCGCACCGGCGCGAGCTCAACCTGGCCGACGGCAAGGCGGCCGGGCTGTCGGTGGACGCTCTCATGAACTTCGAGACGGTCAAGGCCTTTGGCCAGGAGCGCCGCACCATCGGCGCCTACGCCGGGGCCCTGGCGGGGTATGTCCGCGCAGCGGTGCGGGCCAACACCTCCCTGTCCCTCCTGAATGCGATACAGGCGGTGGTCCTGAACCTCGGCCTGGCGGTCATGGTGCTGTTGGCGGGCCTGGAGGTCCTGGAGGGCCGGATGCGCCTGGGCGACGTGACCATGGCCGTCCTGCTGGTCATCGGGCTCTATCAGCCCCTCAACATGCTGGGCTTCAACTACCGCGAGATCCGCCAGGCCTTCATCGACATGGAGCAGATGGTGGAGATCGGGCGGGCGGTCCCGGATGTCGCCGAACCGGCCTCGCCCCGCCCCCTGCCGCCAGCCTCCGGGGCGGGCGCCCGCCTGGCCTTCTCCGGGGTCGCCTACCGCCATGGCGCCCGGGTGCAGGGACTGGACGGGATCTCCTTCGAGGCGGCGCCCGGAACGACCACCGCACTGGTGGGGCCGTCAGGGGCCGGCAAGACCACGCTTGTGCGCCTGGCCCTGCGGCTGGTGGATCCCCAGTCCGGGGCGGTGACCCTGGACGGTGTGGACCTGCGCGACTTGTCCCGGGGCGACCTGCGGCGGGCCGTGGCCCTGGTCCCCCAGGACGTCGCCCTGTTCAACGACACCCTGGGCGCCAACATCGCCTTCGCCCGCGCAGACGCCACCGGTGACGAGATCCTGGCGGCGGCGGAGGCGGCCGAGCTCGGGAGCTTCATCCGCACCGTCCCGGGCGGGCTGGCGGTGAAGGTCGGCGAACGCGGCCTCAAGCTCTCGGGCGGCGAGCGCCAGAGGGTGGGCATCGCCCGGGCCCTCCTGGCCGATCCCCGCCTGCTGGTGCTGGACGAGGCGACCTCCGCCCTGGACGGTCCCACCGAGGCGGCGATCCAGGAGACCCTGCGAAGGGTCCGGAGGAACCGGACAACCCTGGTCGTCGCGCACCGGCTGTCGACCATCGTCGATGCCGACCAGATCCTTGTCCTCAGGGACGGACGGATCGTCGAGCGGGGAGGCCACGTCGAACTCCTGGCGAAGGACGGCGAGTACGCCGCCCTCTGGCGCCGCCAGACCCGCGAGGCCTGACGGGCCCGGACCCCCGGGCGCCTACTCCGCCGGGGTGGGAGAGGGCGCTTCCGGACCTCCCTGGGGGATCCTCACGCCCTGGTAGGCCCGACGGCGCGCCTTCAGACCCACCTTGTTGCGGATGGCCTCGAACACGGACCCGAACCTCTGGGACATGACCTTGGGCATGGCCAGCATGACCGGGGTCACGATCAGGGTCAGGAGGGTGGCGAAGGACAGGCCCCAGACCACGGCGGCGGAGAGCTGGACCCACTGGCCCGATCCCGGCGCCTGGTACTCGAGCACCAGGTTGTGGAAGTTCGGGTGCAACTGGAACATCAGCGGCAACAGGCCGACCACGGTGACAAGGGTGGTCAGCATGACCGGCCGGAACCTCTGGGCCGAGGCGCGAACCGACGCCTCGTGCGCGTCATAGCCGGCACGCCTCAACTGGTAGAAGCTGTCGACCAGCACGATGTTGTGGCCCACCACCACCCCGGCCAGGGCCACGACGCCTGTCCCAAGCATGATCACCGAGATGTAGTTGAAGGTGTTGGCGAAGTTGATCACCACCCCCAGCAGCACGCCCACGGTGGACAACAGGACCGCGAAGAGGGTCACGGCCACCCCCCAGAAGCTGTTGAACTGCCAAAGCAGGATGATCATCATCATGAACAGGGCCGCGAAGATGGCGGTGAAGAAGAACAGCACCGCAGCGCGCCCCTCCTCGTCCGCCCCGGTGAACTTCCACTTCACCGACGGGTCGATCGGCGCCTTCTCCAGCCAGGGGCGCAGCTCGGCGATCTTCTGGTTGGCGGCCACGCCCTTGGGCACGTTGGCCTGGACGACCACCAGGCGCTGACCATCGCGGCGCTGGATCTGGGTCACCTGCTGGGCGGCCTCGCGATCCACGAAATAGCTTGCCGGAACAGGCCCGAAGGGGGTGCCGATCTTGAGGGAGTCCAGGGCGTCGAGGTTCCGGCCTTCGGGGGTGAAGCGCACCCGGATATCCAGTTCGTCCTCGGCGTCGTTGGGTCGGAACCGACCCACCAGAACGCCGGTCGTGGTGTACTGGATGGCCTGGCCGACGGTCAGGACGTCGACGCCGTATCGGCCCGCCGCCTCGCGGTCGACCGGGAGGTTCCACTCGATGCCTGGCGAGGTGCGGTTGTCCTCAAGCTCGATGACCTGGCGATCCGAGGCCAGCTTGGCCTTGACCAGTTCCGCGGCCTGGTTCAGCGCCTCGGGATTGTTGCTCCTCATCTCCACCTGGATCGCCTTGCCGGTCGGCGGCCCCTGCTCGGGCGCCCTGACCTCGGTCTCGATGCCCGGTACATTCGCGATGCGGCGCCCGACCTCAGCGGCGAGCTCCGAGCCTTTCAGGCCAAGACGGACCCGGTCCTCGTACTTCAGGAACTCGACCTCGAGGGTGCCGATGGTGTCGTTCGGGGCGCCGAAGCGGCCGCCAAAGCCGCCGCCGCCGCCGCTGCCCGCGCGCACGAAGAGGGCCTTCACCCCCTTCATGCCCTGTAGGCGGTCCTCGACTTGCTTGACCAGGGCGTCCTGGGCGGGTGCGCTCAGGTTCCCCCGGGCCTTGACGTAGACCTGGACGCTCTCCGGATCCTCGTCGAGGAAGAACTCGATGCGGTGCGGGGTGTTGGCGAACCAGACGAAGACCACGACCACCACCAGGAAGGTGGCGCCGAGGACCCGGAAGGGGTGGTGGGACAGGAAGTCGACGGTCCGGGCATACCAGCCCATGAAGCCCGTCATCTGGGTGGGATCGCCCCGCTCCGCCTTCTCGATCTCCGCCAGTTCCTCAGCGTCGGCCCGGCGTTCCTTGGCGAAGATGGAGCCAAGGGCCGGGGTGAAGATCAGGGCGATGAAGATCGACGCGCCTAGGACGAAGCACAGGGTCAGCGGCAGGTAGCTCATGAACTTGCCGGCGATCGAGTTCCAGAAGAAGAACGGAACGAAGGCGCACAGAGTGGTCAGGGTGCCGTTGAGCACGGGCCAGAACATGCGCGTGCCCGCGACGGTGAAGGCTTCGAGCTTGCTCATGCCCTCGGCCATCTTTCGCTCGGCGTACTCCACGACGACAATGCCGCCATCGACCAGGATGCCAACCGCCAGCACAAGGCCGAACATGACCATCTGGTTGAGGGTCACGTTGATGGCGTTGAGCATCATGAAGGCGATGGCGAAGCACGCGGGGATGGCCAGGCCCACCATCAGCCCCTGGCGGACCCCCAGGCTGGCCACGATGATGACCATCACGAGGATTGTCGCGGAGAGGAGCCCGCCCTCGAGGACCAGCAGGGTGCGCTCGATGAACTCGGACTCGTCGAAGGTGTAGTCCACCTTGACCGTCGCGGGCCAGGACTTCTGCTCGGCCTCCACCGCCTTTCGGACCGCCTTGACGGTGTCGAGCACGTTGGCGCCGGGGCGCTTGGAGACATAGATCGAATAGGCGGGCTCGCCGTTGTAGCGGGCGATGAAGGTGGGGTCCTTGAAGGTCCGTCGCACGTCGCCGACGTCGCCCACGGTGATCAGCCGGTCGCCGTTTCGCTTGATCGGAAGGGCCAGGATGTCTTCGGGCTTCTCGATGACGCCGGGCACCTTGACGGCGAACTTGCCCTGACCGGTCAGCATGTCGCCTGCGGGGACCAGCTGGTTGTTGCGGGCGATGACCTGGGCCAGTTCGCCGGAGGTCACCTTGTAGGCCTCCATGCGCACCGGATCGACGGTGACCTCGAGGAATTCTTCCCGGGCGCCGGAGGTTTCCGCCTTCAGGACACCGGGCAGGGCTTCCAGTCGATCCCTCAGGGCGTTGGAGATCCTTACGAACTCGCGCTCAGGGGCGGCGCCAGACAGGACGATGCCGATCACCGGTTGGTCGGTGAAATTGGCCTCCTCGATGATGGCTTCCTCGGCGTCGGGCGGAAACCGCCCCCGCGCCTGGTCGACCTTGGCCCTCACGTCCTGCAGGGCCCGGTCCTTGTCGAAGTCCGGCTCGAACTCGAGCGTGACAAAGGCTGAGCCCTGGCGGGCCACGGCGTTCATCTGCTTCAGCCCTTCGATGGACTGGAGATTGGTCTCAAGCGGCTTGACCAGCAGACGCTCGGCGTCCTCGGGGCTCACGCCGGGATAGGGAACGATCACCGCCACGAAGGGCAGGTCGATGTTGGGGTTCGCCTCCCGCGGCATGGTGTTGTAGGCGATGAGGCCAAAGATCGACGCGATCAGCGTGACCCCGAGGACCACCTTCCTGCGCTTGATGGCGCCTTCGATCAGGGCTCCGATCATGGCTCGGTCCTCCTCAGCGGGCTGCGGTCACGAGGACCTTCTGGCCCTCGGCGACGTAGGACTGTCCCACGGTGATGATCCGCACCGCGCCCCTGAGGCCCGTCATCCAGGCGCCTTCGGGCGTCTCCTCGATCAGGGTCAGGGGGGCGAAGCGGACAATCCCGCCCTCATCCACGTAACGGACACCCTGGCGGCCGGCCGAATCGAGGACCAGGTTCGAGACCTGGATCAGGTGGGCAGGACCTTGGCCGGCGTTGATCCGCACCTCTGCGCTGAGGCCGGAACGGGCGGAAAGCTTCGGGTTGCGGGCCGAGATCTCGACCCGGTACGTGCGGGTCTGGGGGTCGGCGTCCCGAGCGACATAGCGGACCACCCCGTTCAACACCTCGCCGCTGACGAGGGTCGCCACGGCCGGGGCGCCGACCTGGAACTTCCCGGCGTCGGTCTCGGGCAGGTCGGCGACGATCAGCAGGGGGTCCAGCTCGATCAGGGTCCCGCAGGGCTGGCCGGGGGAGAGGTAGGCGCCGACCTCGGCTTCGCGACGGTCGAAGACGCCGTTGAACGGCGCGCGGATGTTGGTCTGCTCCAGGGCGATCTCGGCCTGGCGCAGGGCCGCCCGCGCACTGTCGAGGTTGGCCTGGTCCTGCAGGACCTGGGTCTGGGAACGGTAGCCCTTGGCCGACAGCTCCTCCGTCGCCTGGCGGGTCAGCTCACGGGAGCGGACCGCAGCGCGCGCCTGGGCGAGGCCGGCCTCCCGGGCGTCGACGTTGAGCCGGCAGAGGACCGTCCCGCGGGTCACGAAGGCGCCTTCGACGGCGGGCGCGGCGGCGACGATGCCCGCCGTCTCCGAACGGACGCTGACCGTCCGCGCCGCCTCTGTCCGGCCGCGGACCCGGACGCTGTAGGGGTGGATGCCCTCTGGCGTGCTGGTGACCTGGACCGAGGGCACGACCGCAGCGCCCTGGGACGCCGTCTCGCTCTTCGGCGCCGGCTCCCGGCTCATCTTCGCCTTGTTCAGGAGGGTTCCGGCCAGGAACAGGACAAGGACCACCACGACAATGCCGATGGCGAACTTGTGGGCGGAGGTCAGACGCATTCTCATCCCCGGAACGTGAAGCGGAACGCTGGCCGCCCGTGTTCGGGTCAGCAGCCCCCCGGCGCTGCGCCTGTTGGCGCTGGGTTCCAATGATGCCAGTTTGCAGTCCAGACAAATGAATTCGCGGATAGGATTGCTGCAGTGCGAAAATCCTGTCCGGGCGTGTCGTTTCCGCCGCCCCGGCAGGGGCGCCTGGGCCGGCCTTCGAGGGGAGAATCGCCTTGCAATACCTGCACACCATGGTCCGGGTCCGGGACCTCGACGCCGCCCTGAGGTTCTACTGCGACCTCCTCGGCCTGGAGGAGGTCTCGCGCAGCGAGAGTCCCCAGGGGCGCTTCACCCTGGTCTTCCTGTGCGCGCCCGGCGACCGAGACCCGGCCCATGAGCGCCGCGCGCCCACGGTCGAGCTGACCTACAACTGGGACCCCGAGGACTACCAGGGCGGCCGCAACTTCGGGCATCTGGCCTACGCCGTCGACGACATCTACGCCGCCTGCGAGCGACTCCAGTCCGGGGGCGTGACCATCAGCCGTCCGCCCCGGGATGGCCGCATGGCCTTCGTCCGATCGCCGGACGGCATCTCCATCGAACTGCTCCAGGCCGGCCCGGCCCTGGCGCCCGCCGAGCCCTGGGCCTCCATGCCCAACGTGGGCGCCTGGTGATCAGGCCTCCGGGTAGCCGAACCGACGGAGCCACGGGGACAGGGGCGCGAAGGGTTCGGCCAGGCGCTCCGCATAGGGTCGCCAGGCCCCCCCGCCGTCGGTCCTGAGCCCGCCGGCGAGCTGGGCGGCCGAGGGCGTGGCGATGGCCCGCTCGGCGTTGCGGGCCCCAACGTCCCGCATGGCCTCCGTCCACTCCACCCCGACCGTCCGGCAGATCGACTGCATCACGCCGTCAAAGTCGGCGAGTAGGGCCTCGTGCTGCACGAAGGTCCAGGGCGCAGCGGTCTGCCCCTCCAGCCGCATGGAGAAGGTCATTACCGCGTCGTAGAATCCCGCTGCGCTCCGGAGGTCCAGCAGGTGGAACATGGGCGCGCTCATCTGGAACCGGCGCCGCCAGCAGGAGAAGACCACGTCCCGCGGATCGCGCAGGGCGAACAGGATGGTCGCCTCGGGGAAGAGCCTCTGGATGAGCGGCAGCTTGAGGCTGTTCAGGGGATAGCGGTCGAGGAAGACCTTGCCCCCGGGTTCCAGCCCCGCCTGGCGCACACGCGTCCAGTAGGCGTCGCGGAAGGCGGCGAGGTCCCTGGGGCCTGCCCCCGCCAGGTCGGTAAGGTCAGTGGGGTCGCGGAGATAGCGCCGGACGCCGTCGGCGAGGGCCTCCTGCTCCTCCAGCGCGACCACTTCCGGGGATCCGGTGAGGGCGGCCTCAAGGAGGGTGGTCCCCGATCTCGGGAATCCCAGCAGGAAGACATGCGAGCGGGCGGGACCGGGGGGCAGGCTTCCCTCGGGCGGGGGCGCCAGTCGGCCCGGATGCCTTGCGAGCCAGCCGTCCATCCGGCGGGTATGCTCCACCGCCCCGGCGCTGGCGAAGCGGTGGGCGTAGTGCCGGCGCAGGATGTCATTGCCCCCGGACCAGGCCCCGAAGGCCCCCAGGCGCTCGCCCTTCAGGTCCAGGACGTCACCCAGCAGGTTCAGGGCGTCGGCGGTCCCAACCCCCGGAAGGCGCGGGTCGGCGACGAGCTTTCGGAGCCGGGCCTCGGCCTCGTCGAGGCGACCGTCGTCCGCCTCAGCCCGGGCCTTGGCCATCAGGGCGTCGGCGGCGTCGGGCGCCCGCGCCAGCACCCGGTCCGCCAGGGTCTCCGCCTCGCCGAAGGCGCCGCGCCGGGCGGCGATGACGGCAAGGCCGGCGAGGGCCGCCAGTTGGCCGGGATCGAGCTCGAGGGCGCGCCGGTAGGCGGCGCCGGCCCGGTCCAGCCGGCCGGCGGCTGCAAGGGCCTGGCCAAGGTTGGCGTGGGCCGGGGCGAAGTCGGGGACGATGGCGACCAGGTCCCTGAAGACCGCTTCGGCCTCTGCGGCGGCGTCGAGGTTCAACAGGCACAGCCCCAGGGCGTTCAGCACACCCGGATCCCCGGGGGCAAGGTGGCGGGCCCGCTGCAGGCGCACCAGCGCCTCACCGGGCTTGCCCTCGGCCTCGAGTCGACCCGCGGACAGGTTGAGCAGGGTCGGGTGCTCGTAGCCCTCGGCCAGGGCCGCCTCGGCGGCGGAGAAGGCGGCGGCCATGTCGCCCGACGAGAGGTGACCGCCGATGGCGTCCATCAGGGACTGCGGCGGCCGGGGGCCGGGCGGGGCGGCGGCGGGCGTCGCCGCGGGGGCCGGCTGCGGCGCGACCCGGAAGCTGAATCCCGTCGAGAGGGGGCGGATGCGGGGCGGCTGGCTCATGCCTCGGGCTCCTCTGCCTCGACGGGGTGGCGTCCGCCCCAGGGGTCGGTCGCCGTCAGGCCCGCCTCGCCGGACTCGATCCAGGCCGGGCCTGCCGGAACCTTGCCGAAGCCGCCCGGGATGTCGAGGACATAGGTCGGCTGGCAGAGGCCCGAATAGCGCCCCCGCAGCCCCCGGACCAGGGCCTGGCCCTCGGCGAAGGACACCCGGAACCGCGCCGTGCCCGGCGCCCGGTCCGGGTGGTGCAGGTAGTAGGGCCGCACTCCGCGCTCCACCAGGGCCCGCATCAGGTCGCCCAGCACCTCGACCCGGTCATTGACGCCCCTCAGCAGGACCGTCTGGCTGAGCAGCAGGGCGCCGGCGCCGGCCAGGCGGTGCAGGGCGGCGTCGGCGGCGGGGGTCAGCTCCCGGGCGTGGTTGACGTGCACGCCTACGGCGAGGGTCAGGCGAGAGCCGGACAGGGCCTTCACCAGGGCCTCGCCCACCCGCTCCGGGTCGGCCACGGGCAGGCGGGTGTGGACCCTCAGGATCTTCACGTGCGGGATTTCGGCGAGACGCCGGACCAGGTCCTCGATCCGCCTGGGCGACAGGACCAGGGGGTCGCCGCCGGTCAGGATCACCTCCCAGACCTCCGGATGGCCGGCGATGTAGGCGAGGGCGGCGTCCAGTTCCCCGGGGGACAGGCCCCCGGCGCCGCCTGGCCCCACCACCTCCCGCCGGAAGCAGAAGCGGCAGTAGACGGCGCAGGCGTGGGTTGCGGTCAGCAGGAGCCGGTCGGGATAGCGGTGAACGATCCCCTTCACCGGCGCGTGCACTCCATCGCCGATGGGGTCGGCCTGCTCTCCGGGCGCGGAGGCCAGTTCCTCGGGCGAGGGCAGGTACTGCAGGCCGATGGGGTCCGAAGGATCGGCAGGGTCGATCAGGGCGGCGACCGCCGGTGTGACGGCGATGGCGTAGCGGTCCGCTACGGGCCCAAGGGCCGGGATCGCCCCGGCTTCGACCAGGCCCGCCTCGGCGAGGCTGGCCGGCGTGTTCAGGACCCCGGTCACGGAACCTCCGCCACGGGGGTCCACAGGACGTCCCCGATCGTCCGCGCACCGGTCGCCAGCATGACCAGCCGGTCGAAGCCCATCGCGGCGCCGCTGGACTCCGGCATGACCGCCAGGGCCGCCAGGAAGTCCTCGTCGAGGGGATAGCGCTCGCCGTAGACCCGGGCCTTCTCGTCCATCTCGGCCTCCAGCCGGCGTCGCTGCTCGGTGGGGTCCGTCAGTTCGCCGAAGGCGTTGGCCAGTTCCACCCCGCAGGCATAGAGCTCGAAACGCTCGGAGACCCTGGGATCGCGGGCGCACCGTCGGGCCAGGGCCGCCTCCGGCGCGGGATACTCGCACAGCAGGGTGGGGCGGTCGTCCCCGAGGGTCGGCTCGACGCGCTCGACAAGAACCCGGCTGAAGATGTCGCTCCAGGAATCATCCCCGGCGACCCGGATCCCCGCCGCGCGGGCGGCGTCGGCCAGGGCGGGCCCGTCGCCGGTCCCGTCGGTGGAGAGAGTGGCGAGCAGGTCGATCCCGGCCAGGTCCCGGAAGGCCTCGGCCAGGGTCAGCCGCCGGGGTGCGGCGAAGGGATCGCAGGTCCGGCCGCGCCAGGTCAGGGCCCGCGTCCCCGCGGCCTCCGCCGCCAGGCCCAGCAGGGCGGCGCAGTCGGCCATGAGGACCTCCCAGTCCTCGCCCGCCCGGTACCACTCCAGCATCGTGAACTCTGGATGGTGGAGGGGCCCCCGCTCGCGGTTCCGGAAGACGCGGGCGAAGTCGAAGATCTTCGACTCGCCCGAGGCCAGCAGCTTCTTGCAGGCGAACTCCGGGGAGGTGTGCAGGTAGAGGGGCGCGGCGCCGCCCCCGATGGCCAGGACCTCGGTGGCGAAGGCGTGCAGGTGGGCCTCGTTGCCAGGCGAGACCTGCAGGGCGGCGGCCTCGACCTCGGTAAAGCCCCGGTCCTCGACCCAGCCGCGGATCGCCCGGCGGATTCGCCCGCGGGCCTCCAGGCGCGGCCGCCGGTCGGGCCGGCGCTCCGGGCTCCACCACGGCGAGAGGGGCGGGGGGGCGAGGGTCAAGGACGGCTCCGGAAAGGGTGCTGCGGGCGGCCGCGGCGCACGGGTGACTGGCGAAGCGGGCGCTGATGGGTTAGGTCCGCGCCATCGCCGCGCTTCCGCCGGCTCCTATAGGCTCGAGGAACAATCACGTGAAGGTCGCCGCAAGTTCGCTTCGCAAGGGCGCCGTCGTCGACATGGACGGCAAGCTCTATGTCGTCCTGACTGCCGAGAACATCCATCCCGGCAAGGGCACCCCGGTCACCCAGCTCAACATGCGCCGCATTTCCGACGGCGTGAAGGTGTCCGAACGCTGGCGCACCACCGAGCAGGTCGTGCGCGCCTTCGTGGACGACCGTCCCCACACCTTCCTCTACCAGGACGGCGAGGGCTTCCACTTCATGAACCCCGAGAACTACGAGCAGGTCGTGGCCTCGGAGGATGTGGTGGGCGACGCCGCCCAGTGGCTGCAGGACGGCATGACCGTGACCCTCTCCACCCACGAGGGCGTGCCCATCGCCCTAGAACTGCCCCGGACGGTGACCTTCGAGATCACCGAGACCGAGCCGGCGGTGAAGAACCAGACCGCCTCCTCGTCCTACAAGCCGGCCATCCTGTCGAACGGCGCGCGGATCATGGTGCCGCCCTACATCGCCGCGGGCACCCGGGTGGTCATCCTGACCGAGGACGGCTCCTACCAGGAACGCGCCAAGGACTGATCCGGACCCGGCGGGCCGCCCCGGTGGAACGTTTCGACGTCGTCGTGATCGGGGCCGGCGCCGCCGGCATGATGTGCGCCGCCGAGGCCGCCCAGCGTGGCCGGCGGGTGCTGGTGCTGGACCACGCCCGGGCGCCCGGCGAACAGATCCGCATCTCCGGCGGCGGGCGGTGCAACTTCACCAACCTGGGCGTCCATCCATCCCGCTTCCTGTCGGACAATCCCCGCTTCTGCATCTCGGCCCTCAGCCGCTACACGCCGACGGACTTCATCGCCCTTCTGGACCGCGAGGGGATCGCCTGGCGCGAGCGCACCCTCGGGCAGCTCTTCCTCGAGGGCTCGGCCCGACAGGTGGTCGACCTCCTGGTCGGACGCATGACCGGGGCTGGGGCGGAGCTGCGCCTGTCTACGCCCGTGCGCGACCTCGCCCGTCTCGAGACCGGCTTCCGTCTCGCCCTGGATTCGGGGGAGATCGCCACCGGCCGTGTCGTGCTGGCCACCGGGGGCAAGTCGATCCCGAAGATGGGCGCCACCGGCTACGCCCTCGACGTCGCCCGGGGCTTCGGCCTCGCCCTGGTCGAGCCCCGGGCGGCCCTCGTGCCCTTCACCCTCGCGCCCGACCTGCTGGAGCGCCTCTCGCCCCTGGCGGGCGTGTCGGCGCCGGCGCGGGTGAGGGCGGGGGGAACCGCCTTCGATGAGTCCCTCCTCTTCACCCACCGCGGCCTGTCGGGGCCCGCCGTCCTCCAGGCCTCATCCTACTGGCGCGAGGGCGAGACCGTGGAGGTCGACCTCGCCCCCGGCCTCGATCTTCTGGCGCGGCTCAAGGCCGAACGGGGCAAGGCGGGGCGGCAGTCGCCCGGCGCCCTCCTGTCCGATCTCCTGCCGGCCCGGCTGGCCAGGACCCTCGCAGAAGCCGCGGGGGCCCCGCCGCGGCTGGGGGACTGCAATGACGCGGTCCTGTCCCGCCTCGCAGCCTCGGTGAACGCCTGGACCTTCCGCCCCGCGGGCACGGAAGGCTACCGGACCGCCGAGGTCATGCTGGGCGGGGTCGACACCCGCGAGCTGGACAGCCGCACCTTCGAGGCCCGCACCGTCCCCGGCCTGCACATCATCGGTGAGGCGGTGGACGTCACCGGCTGGCTTGGCGGCTACAACTTCCAGTGGGCCTGGGCCAGCGGCTGGGCGGCGGGGCAGGTGGTGTAGGCAGGCGGCGTCCGGAACTGGCGTAGGTCTCCGACAGGGTGAGACTTCCCGTCGGGCGTTTGGCCTGCGGGCGGAGCCGCCTCCATGGAATCCCGTCCTTCCGCCAGCTTCCCGCTCGCCGGCG
>CAIMLY010000040.1 GCA_903842425.1 uncultured Alphaproteobacteria bacterium
CGGGACGCCGGGCCCCGGAGCGAACCCGCCGCTGGGGTCCCGGTCTCCGCGGCTGAGGTCACCGGATCCGAGTCCCGGGTCCCCGATAGCCAAAGCCCCGAGATCCAGGGCCCCGAGGTCCAGGCCCCCCCGGTCCAAGCCCCCGAGACCCGGCGCTCCGGGCCCCGGCGGTCCGAGCCCCGGGCGTCTGAACCCCGGGCGCCCGAGCCGGATCCCGCGCCGCGCGCGCCCCGGCGGGAACGCCCGGAACGCCCGGCCCGTGGCGCCAGCCGCGACCCCGGATCATCCGATGAAGGGCCAAGGGGCGAAAAGCCGGTGGTGGGTTTCGGGTCAGAACTGCCCGCCTTCCTCTCACGACCCACAACCCCAGGCCGAAAATAGGGCGAGAACGCCTCTGCGCTTGACTCGGGGGCGCTGGGGCGAAAGGGAGACGGGGACGGGCGCTGTCGCCTGTCCAGGAATGTCACCGGGCTGGGGGGCCAGGAAAGAAAGGGATGGCGGAGGATCTCGACTCCAAGTTCAGGTCGCCGGAGGCCTACGAGCTCGCCCGCCTGGCGCTGGAGCGGTTGGAGACCCACAGGGTCTGGCCGACGCCGGTCAACTATGAACTCTGGTCCCAGGTGATCGCCGAGCCCAATGGCCCCCTCGCCCGGGAACTCGAGCGGATCATGGTCAGCGGAGAGCCGATCACCGACGACCTGACCGAGCAGCTCGCTTCGACCTTCCTGCCCAAGGCGCGCCTCAGCGAGCAGATCCGCGACACCGGGCAGGCGCTGTCCCGTGAACTCGCGACAGCGGAGCAGGCGATCCGTTCAGCGCAGGAGACCAGCGAGACCTTCTCCAACCGCCTGGAGGAGACCTCGCGAACCCTGGAGGCAGACCCCAGCGGCTCGGCCCTGCAGGAGGTGGTCGCCGACCTGTCCGAAGCCACCAAGGCGATGCAGGCGCAAAACGCCTCTGTCGAGCGCGCCCTGGCCGCTTCGACTTCAGAGGTCGCCATGCTCCGCGAGCAGCTCGAGGAAGTCCGGAAGGAAGCCGCGACAGACCCCCTCACCCGCCTGGCCAATCGCCGTGCGTTCGACGACCGGATCGAGCTGGCCCGGGAAGAAGCGGAGGCCAAGGGCGACTACTTCTGCCTCGTCCTCCTCGACATCGACCACTTCAAGAAGTTCAACGACACCTGGGGACACCAGACCGGCGACCAGGTCCTTCGGTATGTGGCCAGCGTCATCCGCAAGCGCGTCCTGCCGCCCCGCTTCGCCGCACGGTTCGGAGGCGAGGAGTTCGCCATCATCCTTCCGGGTGAGAGCCTGTTCGAGGCGTCCCCGCTGGTGAACACGATCCTCAAGGACGTCTCTGCGGCCAGCATCCGCCGGCGTTCCACCAACGACAACCTGGGGATCATCACCCTTTCTGCGGGCATTGCCGGCTATCGTGCCGGGGATACGATCCACGAACTGATCGAACGCGCCGACTCCAGCCTCTACAAGGCCAAGCGCCGCGGCCGTAACCGCCTGGTAGTCGAAGGCGACGGCTGATCAATGGGTCTGGCCTGACGCAGGGTCAGCCGGGCTTTCCTGACTCCAAGACCAAATCCGGAGGGACGAATGGCCTACGAGAAGATCAAGATTTCGCTGAATGACGGCATCGCCGTCATCTCCATCGCCGATCCGGCCACCATGAACGCCGCAGGGCTGGACACCATGGCCGAGCTGCGCGCCGCCTTTGCGGCCTACGCCCGGCCCGACTCCGGCGCACGCTGCGTGATCCTGACGGGCGAGGGACGCGGCTTCTGCTCCGGGGCGAACCTCTCCGGAGGCGGAAGCGCCGGCCAGGCGTCGAACCCGGACCCGGAAGGCCCCGACTCCGGGTCCGCCCTGGAGACCGTCTACAACCCCTTCATGACCTCGCTTCGGGACTATCCGATCCCGATCGTCACGGCGATCAACGGCGCCGCGGCGGGCGTGGGCTGCTCCATCGCCCTGATGGGCGACATCATCGTCGCCGGCGAGAGCGCCTACTTCCTGCAGGCCTTCCGCCGCATCGGCCTGGTGCCGGACGGGGGCTCGACCTATCTCCTGCCCCGCCTCATCGGCAAGGCGCGGGCCCTCGAGATGGCCCTGCTGGGCGAGAAGATCCCGGCCAAGACCGCCCTCGACTGGGGCCTCGTGAACCGGGTGGTGCCGGACGACCAGCTGATGGCGACCGCCCACGAGATCGCCCGCTCCCTGGCCGACGGCCCCTGGGCGCTGGGGTCGATCCGCAAGCTCATCTGGGACAGCCTCGACAATCACTGGCTGCAGCAGCTCCACGCTGAGCGGGTGGCCCAACGCACCGCCGGGCGGACGTCGGACTTCAAGGAAGGCGTGATGGCCTTTCTTCAGAAGCGCGTGGCTGTCTTCAACCGCAAGTAGCCCGGATCAGGCGTCAGGCGCTGCGGCGGGCTGGATGGTGACGCTCTCGCCGCAGCCGCAGGCGTCGGTCTGGTTGGGATTGCGGAACACGAACTTGGACGACAGGCGGGTGACCTCGTAGTCGACCACGGTTCCGAGCAGGAAGAGGACGGCGGAGGGCTCCACCAGGATGGTGACGCCCTGGTCCGTCACCACCTCGTCCAGGGGATCAATCGCCTGTGCGTATTCCAGGACATACTCCTGTCCGGCGCAGCCACCGTTCTTGACGCCCACGCGCAGGCCGGCGAGGGGTGTCTCGGACCGGGCGATGATCTCACGGACGCGCTCCGCCGCCGCAGGGGTCAGGGAGACCACCTGGGGGCGGGGGCGACGGGGACGCGGCGTGGCGGAGAGCGTTTCCAGGGTCATGGGCCTAATATGGGCTCAGAACATGTTCAATTGAAGCTTGGCCTCGTCGGACATCCGCGAGGGATCCCAGGGCGGATCGAAGACCAGGTCGACCTTGACGTTCCGCACGTCGGGAATGGCGCGGACGGCGTCCTCGACCCAGCCGGGCATCTCTCCCGCCACAGGGCACCCCGGCGCCGTCAGGGTCATGTCCACGGCGACATCCCGGTCGTCGGAGACATCGACCTTGTAGATCAGGCCCAGCTCGTAGATGTCGACCGGGATTTCCGGGTCGAAGACGGTCTTGAAGGCCTCGATCAGCCGGTCGGTCAGGCGGTCGAGTTCGCCCTGGCTCAGGGCGCCGGAAGCCCCCTCGGGGCTGGCGTCAGGGGGGGTGGCGGTCATGTGAAAAAGGTCCGGGTTCGGTCAAGGGCGTCGAGGAAGGCGTCCACTTCCTGGGCTGTGTTGTAGAGGGCGAAGGAGGCGCGGACACTGGAGCTGACCCCCAGCCGCCGCATGAGGGGCTCGGCGCAGTGGGTCCCCGCCCGGACGGCCACGCCGTAGCGGTCCAGCAGTTGGGCGATGTCGTGGGCGTGGGCGCCTTCCAGGGTGAAGCTGAGCACGGCCCCCTTCCCCTTCGCCTGGCCAAGGATCCGCAGGCCGTTGATGGCCGCCACGCCCGCCGCCGCGCGTTCGTAGAGCGCAGCCTCGTGAGCGTGGATTGCGTCCCGGTCCAGGGCCGACAGCCAGTCCACCGCTGCGCCCAGTCCGACCGCCTCGACGATGGGCGGCGTCCCCGCCTCGAAGCGGAGGGGGGGATCGGCATAGGTGACCCTGTCGAAATCCACCCGGTCGATCATCTCGCCGCCACCCTGCCAGGGCGGAAGGGCGGCCAGCCGGTCCGCCCGGCCCCACAGCACGCCGATCCCCGTCGGGCCATAGAGCTTGTGCCCGGAGAAGGCGACGAAGTCTGCGTCGAGCTCGCCGACATCCAGGGCGGTGTGAACGACGGACTGGCAGGCGTCGACGACCATCACGGCGCCCGCCGCCCGGGCGAGGGCGGAGATCCGGCGAACGGGGTTCACGGTCCCCAGCACGTTGGACATGTGGACCACCGACACCACCCGTGTGCGTGGGGTGATCAGTCCCTCCAGGGCCTCCATGTCCAGGGCCCCGTCCGGCAGGAGGGGCGCGAAGCGCAGGACCACGCCCTTCCGCTCGCGCAGGAGGTGCCAGGGCACGATGTTGGCGTGGTGCTCCATCTCGGTCAGGAGCACCTCATCCCCCTCCGAGAGGGACTGCCCGAGGCCTGCGGCCACGAGGTTGAGGGCCTCTGTCGCCCCACGGGTAAAGACAATCTCGGAGTCCGGAGCGCCTATGAAGGCGGCGACTTTTCTCCGTGCGTTTTCATAGAGTTCCGTCGTCTCGTTCGCCAGGGTGTGCAGGCCGCGGTGTACGTTGGCGTAGTGGTGACGCATGAGATCGGTCATGGCCCCAATCACCGCCTCGGGCTTCTGGGCCGAGGCGGCGCTGTCCAGGTAGACGAGCGGCCGGTCGCCGATCCTCCGCGAGAGGATCGGGAACTCGCCGCGCACCCTGTCCGGATCGAAGGTCATCAGGACGCCGCCCCAATCTGCGCCAGGAGCCAGGACCGCAGTCGGTCCGCCGCCGCAGGGGCCTCCACCCGGTCGATCACACCGCCCAGGAAGGAGGTCACCAGAAGGGTCCGCGCCTCGCGTTCCGGCAGGCCGCGCTGGCGCATGTAGAACAGCACCTCCTCGTCCAGGGCGCCGACGGTGGCCCCATGGGCGCAGGCGACATCATCGGCAAAGATCTCCAGCTCGGGCCGGGCGTCGACCTCCGCGCGGTCCGAGAGGATGAGGGCGTTGTGCGCCATGCGGGCGTCGGCGCCGTCAGCCCCCTCCAGGACGGTGATCCGGCCCTGGAAGACCGCCCGGGCCTGGTCGTCCACCATCCCGCGCGCCAGCTGGTCCGTTCGCCCGTCGGGGCCCTCGTGCCGAACGCTGCTGGTCAGGTCGGCGTGACGGCGCTCCCTGAGCACATAGGCTCCGTCGAGCCGGACCTCCGCTCCCTGTCCTGGATGCCGGACCCGGGTCTCGAACCTCTGGCGGCGAGCGCCGGACGTCAGGACGGTCTGGCCGAGGCGGGCGCCGGGCTCCAGCTCCGCCTCCAGTTCGACCACGGCGACGGCCTCGGCGTCCAGGTCGGACAGGACGAGGCGCTCGCAGGCGGCGCCGGTCCCGAGGCGCATGTCGATTCCCAGCAGGGACAGGCCGGACCCACCCCCCTCGTGGGACTCCAGCAGGGTCAGGCGGGCGGCGGGTCCAACCTCGATCCGCAGACGCGAGGCGTGGGCGCCGTCCCCGCGGGACACATGCCGCAGGATCACCGTGCGGACCTCCCCCCCGGCAACCCGGATTTCCTCAGGCCCGGAGCCATTGGCGATGGACACCCCATCGCCGGGAAGGCCGTCAAAGGGCCCGGGGCCGATGTCGCCGGGCTCAAGCGGCCGGGACGGCTCGGGGATCGCCCGCAGGAGGCCGCGAAGGTCCGTCCAGCGCCAGTCCTCATCCCGCCGGGAGGGAAGGCGCGCTGGGTCCCGGAGCCGTATGGCCTCCTCGAGGTTCACGCGGCCCTCGCGTACTTGTCGTAGCCATCCCGTTCGAGCTCGAGGGCCAGTTCCGGCCCGCCGCTGGCGACGATCCGGCCGGCGGCCAGCACATGCACCCGGTCAGGCCGGATGTAGTCGAGCAGCCTCTGGTAATGTGTGATGACCAACATGGACCGCTCCGGGGCCCGCAGTGCGTTGACGCCCTCCGAGACGATGCGCAGGGCGTCGATGTCGAGGCCCGAGTCCGTCTCATCGAGGATCATGAAGCGGGGCGAGAGCAGCGCCATCTGAAGGATTTCCATGCGCTTCTTCTCACCGCCCGAGAACCCCACGTTCAGGGGGCGCTTGAGCATGTCGAAGTCCATCTTCAGCTCGGCGGCGAAGGACCGGGCGCGCTTGAGGAACTCTGGCGCCGACACCTCCGGCTCGCCCCGGGCCTTGCGCTGGGCGTTGAGCGCCGAGCGGATGAAGGTAAGGGCAGGAACGCCTGGAATTTCAAGTGGATACTGGAAGGACAGGAACAGGCCCCTGGCCGCCCGTTCGTCAGCCTCGAGGCCCAGAAGGTCCACGCCGTCCAGCTCGGCCGAGCCGGCGGTGACGTCATATCCCGGCCGCCCGGTCAGGACGTAGGACAGGGTCGACTTGCCCGCGCCGTTCGGGCCCATGATGGCGTGCACCTCGCCCGCGGGCACCTCAAGGCTGAGGCCCCTGAGGATCTCACGGTCGCCCACCCGGGCGTGGAGGTCGCGAAGGTTCAGCATGAGGGGGCCTCGTCGGCAAGGTACTGGGCGAGGATCTCGAGGGCCTCGGACATGGACGTCGCGACCGCCTGCTTGCGGGGCGCTGCGGTGGGCGTTGAGGCGGTCCGCTTGTCGGCGGAGCTGACGCTGACCTCTCCGGCCTCGAAATAGGCGCGCAGGCGGAAGGCCGCATGGTCGAGGGCCACCGCGTACCGGGTCCGCTCGAGCTTGAGGCCCCGGTCGCGCAGGAACCCGGGATCCGAGTCCAGGATGTCGTAGAGGGCCGTGGCGGCGGCGTGGTCGGTCTCCTGCTGGGCGCGCTCTCTCTCTTCCCGGGCCAGGCGCTCATCCTCGCGCCGATGGATCTCCAGATCGAAGGCCTGCCTCAGGGACAGCCTCCCGGTGACGGTCGTTCGGGTCATCCGACGCTGCCTTCCAGTGAAATCGCGACAAGCTTCTGGGCCTCGACGGCGAACTCCATGGGGAGCTCCTGGAGGACATCACGGACGAAACCGTTGACCAGCAACTGGACGGCTTCCTCCTCCGGAAGTCCCCGCTGCCGGGCATAGAAGAGCTGGTCCTCCGAGAGCCGGGTTGTGGTGGCCTCGTGCTCGAACGTGCAGGCGCCGTTGCGGGCCTCGATGTAGGGCACCGTATGGGCGGCGCAGGTCTTGCCGATCAGCAGGCTGTCGCACTGCGTGAAGTTGCGCGCGCCCTTGGCCTTGGGATGGGCGGACACCAGGCCGCGGTAGGTGTTCGAGGAGCGCCCGGCGCTGATGCCCTTGGAAATGACCCGCGAGCGCGTGCCCTCGCCCAGGTGGATCATCTTGGTGCCCGTATCCGCCTGCTGCCGGCCGTTGGTGATGGCGATGGAGTAGAATTCGCCCACGCTGTCGCGGCCCCTCAGCACGCAGGACGGGTACTTCCAGGTGATGGCGGACCCCGTCTCGACCTGGGTCCAGGACACCCGTGACCGGTCGCCCCGGCAGTCGGCGCGCTTGGTGACGAAGTTGTAGATGCCGCCCTTCCCCGTCTCCGGATCGCCCGGGTACCAGTTCTGGACGGTGGAGTACTTGATCTCGGCGTCCTCGAGGGCGACCAGCTCGACCACCGCGGCGTGCAGTTGGTTCTCGTCCCGCATGGGGGCGGTGCAGCCCTCCAGGTAGGAAACATAGGACCCCCTGTCGGCGATGATCAGGGTCCGCTCGAACTGCCCGCTGCCGGCGGCGTTGATCCGGAAGTAGGTGGACAGCTCCATCGGGCAGCGCACCCCGGGGGGCACATAGACGAAGCTGCCGTCCGAGAAGACCGCCGAGTTCAGGCAGGCGAAGAAGTTGTCGCTCACCGGCACCACCGTGCCGAGGTACTTGCGGACAAGGTCCGGGTGCTCCCGCACCGCCTCGCTCATGGAGCAGAAGATGACCCCGGCCTCGGCCAGTTCCTTCTTGAAGGTGGTCACCACGCTGACGGAGTCGAAGACTGCGTCCACGGCGTAGCGCGGCGCTCCAGTCACCCCGGCCAGAACCTCCTGCTCGCGAAGGGGGATTCCCAGCTTCTCGTAGGTCTTCAGGATCTCGGGATCCACCTCGTCCAGGCTGGCGGGACCGTCCTTGGCCTTGGGCGCGGCGTAGTAGGTGGCGTCCTGGTAGTCGATGGGCGGGAAGCTGACCCGGGCCCAGTCCGGCGACCCCATGGCGCTCCAGCGCTCGAAGGCCTCCAGGCGCCACTCCAGCATCCAGGCGGGCTCGTCCTTCTTCTGGGAGATGAAGGCGACCGTCTCACGGCTGAGCCCGCGGGGCGCGAATTCCTGCTCGATCTCGGTGACGAAGCCGTGCTCGTACTTCTCGAGCCCGGCGACCTGATCCACGGTGTCCTTGACGGCGACCATCTGTCTGCTCCTCAGGCCGCAGCCGGATGCCGGCGGGAATCCCGCCGGGTCTTCAGCTCGATCCAGGCCTCGGCCGCGATCCGCCAGTCCTCGGGCCGGGTCGACCAGCCGCCGCTGAGGCGGATGGCGCAGCCGGCCAGGTCGCCCAGTCCCATGGCCTCCAGGACCCGGCTGGGCCGGACCTTGCCGCTGGAACAGGCGGCGCCCGCGCTGACCCGGACTCCGGCGAGGTCCAGGCCCATGACCTGGATTTCCGAGGGCAGGTCGGGGGCCGCGATGCACAGCACATCGGCCAGACGCGGTGCGCCGGCGCCGATCACCGTGGCCCCCGCCTTGGCCATGGCGTGCGCAGCTGCATCCCGGGCCCTCGGGTCGACGCCGAAGGACGACAGCACGGCCGAGGCCGCGGCGCCGAAGCCGGCGGCCCCGATCAGGTTCTGGGTCCCGGCCCGGCGGCCGTGCTCCTGCCCGCCGCCCGGGAGGTCCCGGGTGATGCGGGTGCGCGGTCCGGCGACCAGGGCGCCAATGCCCTGGGGACCGCCGAGCTTGTGGGCCGAGAGCGCGAGACTGTCGGCGCCCAGGGCCTCGAGCCCGGCGGGAATCCGGCCGGCGACCTGGACAGCGTCCACGTGCAGCCAGCCGCCTGCGGCGCGGACCCGCTCACCCGCCGCCCGGGTCGGCTGGATCACGCCGGTTTCGTTGTTGGCGGCCATGAGGGCGAGGAAGGCGCGCCCGGACTCCGGCGCCTGGCTGTCCAGGGCCGCCTGGAGGACCTCCAGGTCAATCTCCCCGCTGGGCAGGACCGCGACCTCGACCACCTCCGCACCACTGGCGAGGGCCGCCTCGCGGACGCAGTCGTGCTCGATGGCGGAGACCAGCAACCGGCGGGAGCCGGCGGCGACCGCGCTGCGGATCGCCAGGACATTCGCCTCGGTGCCGCCGCTGGTAAAGGTCACGGCGGAAGGCGGCGCCTCCGCCAGGGCGGCCACCCGGGCGCGGGCCTCCTCCAGGAGGGCGCGGGCGGCGCGGCCATCGGCGTGCACTGAACTGGGGTTGCCTGTCACCTCGAAGGCGGCGGACATGGCCTCGCGCGCCTCAGGCCGCAGGAGGGACGTGGCGCAGTGGTCCAGATAGACCCCGGCGGCGCTCATGCGGCCCTCCGCCCGGCGCCGACGCGACCCGCGACGACATCCTCCAGTGAGACGGAGGCCAGCCAGGCCTCGATCTGCCGCCCCGTTTCCTCCCAGAGGTCGTGGGTCAGGCAGCGTTCGCCATTCATCATGCACCCGGGGGACTTGGCGCCGCAGCGGGTGGCGCGCAGGGGCTCGTCCACCGCCAGGACAATCTCGGCGATGCTGGTGGCCGCCGCGGCCCGGGCCAGGCGATAGCCGCCGCCGGGGCCCCGGTGGCTCTGCACCAGGCCCTGGCGGCGCAGCCGGGCGAACAGTTGCTCGAGGTAGGACAGCGAGATTTCCTGGCGGGCGGCGATGTCCGACAGGGCCACGGCACGCTCGACCGACTCGGCCTCGCGCCGGGCCAGGTCGGCCATGGCCATGACGGCGTATCGTCCCTTCGTGCTCAATCGCATGTCCCGGACCCTAGAAGGTTGGCGTTTTTTCGAGCCTTGCCGCCGGGCCCTGTGCTAAAGCCGCCGCTTCTCGCGGGGACCGCTCCAGGGCCGGCGCCTGCGATCTAGGAAGACCAAGCACGATAGTCAACTATTCGGGCTCCATCTTAAGGAAGCGATATGCCAGAGGTGGTTCTGACCGGCGCGGCCGGCCGCATCGAGGGGCGCTACACGGCGGGCAAGGTCGCGAATGCGCCGATCGCCCTGATCCTCCACCCGCACCCCCGGGCTGGCGGCCAGATGAACCATCCGGTCGCCGTCCAGCTCTTCCATCTGTTCATGAAGCGGGGCTTCTCTGTCCTGCGCTTCAATTTCCGGGGCGTGGGCCGCAGCCAGGGCGAGTTCGACTCCGGCATCGGCGAACTGGCGGACGCCGCCACCGCCCTCGACTGGCTGCAGGCCACCAACCCGGCCGCCGCCCAGTGCTGGGTCGCCGGCTTTGACTTCGGGGCCTGGATCGGCATGCAGCTGCTCATGCGCCGGCCCGAGACCGATGGATTCATCTCCGTCTCGCCGCCGACCAACATGTACGACTTCAGCTTCCTGGCGCCCTGCCCGGCCTCGGGCCTGATGCTGCACGGCGGCGCGGACACGGTGACCCCCCCGCAGGAGGTCGAGAAGGTGGTCTCCAAGCTGCGCACCCAGAAGGGCATCGTGATCGACTACGACGTCGTGGACGGCGCCAGCCATTTCTGGACCGAGCACCTGCCGGAGGTGGAGTCCCGGGTCGGGGCCTACCTCGACCGTCGCCTCGCCGAGGGCGACTAGGCCGGAGGCTGGCCGGGGCGGGCTATCCGTCCGCCGGTCATCGGCGCCGGCGCCCCCGTCGTGCCCGGCCAGGAGATGGGCAGGCCCCGAAGGCAGCGCGCGGCCAGGAAGGCGAAGGCCTCGGCCTCCAGAGCATCACCCCGCCAGCCGACGGACTCGGCGGTGACGACCTCGCAGCCCAGCCGGCCTGAAAGCGCCGCCATGAGGACAGGGTTGCGCCGTCCGCCGCCAGTGACGATCAGGCCCGAGGGCCGGACGCCCGCCAGCTGGAAGCCGCTCGCCACCGCCTCGGCCGTAAAGGCGGTCAGGGTGGCGACGGCGTCCTCGAGCGAGAGCCCGTCCGTGGGGGCGGGGGAAAAATCGTACCGGTCCAGGGACTTGGGAGCGGGCTCAAGGAACCAGGGATGGTCCATCAGCCTCGCAAGGACAGGGCCCGAGACCGCGCCCGCCGCGGCCAGCCGGCCATCGACGTCGAACCGCCCCGCCCCGCGCGCCGCCACCACCTGGTCGATCAGGCCATTTCCGGGCCCGGTGTCGAAGGCGACGACCCGGTCGCCTCCGGCCCAGCAGGTCAGGTTGGCCACGCCGCCGATGTTCAGCACCGCCAGCGGGGCGGAGAGGCCCGAGGCCGCCGCCCGGGCCAGGTGATAGACGGGCGCCAGGGGCGCGCCCTCCCCGCCTGCCGCAACGTCCGCCGTCCGGAAGTCGAAGGCCACGGGAACGCCCGTGGCGCGGGCCAGCCAGGCGCCGTCGCCCAGCTGCAGGGTCCGTCCCTTTCGCCCGCCGGCGGGACGCTCATGCAGGACGGTCTGGCCGTGCATGCCGACCAGGTCGAGGTCGGACCAGTCCAGGCCGTTCGACCTCAGGAAGGCGGTCCCCGCCGACAGGTGGACCTCGGCGACGGCGCGGGCCGCCTCGGCGAAGACGGGTGGATCAGGGGCCTCGCGGGGGTGGTCCAGTGCGGCCCGGATGGCGTCCCGCAGGAGGGTCCGCAGGGGGTCCGACAGGGGCTCCTCGCCCGCCGGCCCGAAGGCGGTGATCACCTCGCCATCCGTCTCCAGGATCGCCATGTCGACGGCGTCCAGCGAGGTGCCGGTCATGAAGCCCAGGATGTGCATGGCGCTTGACTGCCATGGCCGCCGGGCCTAGGCCAGCGCCATGTTTGCGCCCCTCGCCGCCGACCAGACCTATTACCGCCGCCCCTGACGACGGCGTGAGACCTTTCGCGCCGCCCTCCCCGGCCGGCGCGCTCTGGAAACGGCGCCGGCCCGACCGAGCCCTCCGGAGCCGACCATGACCCCCCAAGCCGAGTTCAAGTCCGACCTGCTGCGAACCCTGCAGGCGCGCGGCTACGTCCACCAGATCACGCATCCGGAGGAACTCGACGCCGCCGCCGGGGCCGGGCGCGTGGTGGGATACATCGGCTTTGACGCCACCGCCTCGTCCCTGCACGTGGGCAGCCTCCTGCAGATCATGATGCTGCGCCGGCTGCAGGAGGCGGGCCACAAGCCCATCGTCCTGATGGGCGGCGGCACCACCAAGGTGGGCGACCCCACCGACAAGGACCAGTCGCGCCCCCTCCTGACCGAGGCCCAGATCCAGGCCAACATCGACAGCATCAAGACGGTGTTCGCCCGCTTCCTGGCCTTTGGGGACGGACCGACCGACGCCGTCATGGTCAACAACGCCGACTGGCTGGACAAGCTGGGTTACGTCGAGTTCCTGAGGAACTTCGGCGTGCACTTCACCATCAACCGGATGCTGACCTTCGACTCGGTCCGGCTTCGCCTCGAGCGCGAACAGCCCATGACCTTCCTCGAGTTCAACTACATGCTGATGCAGGCCACCGACTTCCTGGAGCTGGAGCGCAACTACGGCTGCCAGCTGCAGATGGGCGGCTCGGACCAGTGGGGCAACATCCTGAACGGGGTGGAGCTGATCCGGCGGGTGGACCACAAGCAGGCCTTCGGGCTGACCAGTCCCCTGCTCGCCACGGCGTCGGGCCAGAAGATGGGCAAGACGGTCTCAGGCGCCGTCTGGCTGAACGCCGACCTGCTGGCGCCCTACGACTACTGGCAGTTCTGGCGCAACACCGAGGATGCCGACGTGGGCCGCTTCCTCAAGCTGTTCACCGACCTGCCCCTCGAGGAAATCGCCCGCCTGGAGGCCCTTGCCGGCGCCGGGATCAACGACGCCAAGAAGGTGCTGGCCACCGAGGCCACCCGGCTTCTGCACGGCCCGGAGGCGGCGGCCGCGGCGGAGGAGGCGGCGCGGGTGGCCTTCGAGGCCGGCGGCCTGTCGGCGGACATGCCCACCCTGGCCTTGAAAGCCTCGGACCTCGCCGCCACATCCAACGTCGCGCTGATGGTGGCGGCGGGCTTTGCGGCCTCCAACTCCGAGGCGCGAAAGCAGATCGCCAACGGCGGCTTCCGGATCAATGGCGAGAAGGTCGTCGATCCGCAGGCCAGCGTCGCCCTCGGCGGCGCCGAGGCGGAGCTGAGGTCCGGCAAGCGCCGGGTCCGGCTTGTGATCGAACCCTGAGGAGCGGAAGATGGCGGAACTGGATGCCGGCGCGAAGGCGCCCGACTTCGAAATGGACGGCGCGGACGGTCCGGTCCGGCTCTCGGACTTCGCAGGCAAGGCCCTCGTCCTCTACTTCTACCCCAAGGACGACACCTCCGGCTGCACCCGGGAAGCCCAGGAGTTCTCGGCCCTGGCCGCCGATTTCGCCGCGGCGGGCGCCGTGGTGCTGGGCGTCTCCAAGGATTCTGTCGCCAGCCATGGCAAGTTCACCGCCAAGTACGGACTGGCCGTCCCCCTGGGGTCCGATCCCGAGGGCGCGACGGTCGAGGCCTACGGCGCCTGGGTCGAGAAGAGCATGTATGGACGCAAGTACATGGGCATCGACCGCTCCACCTTCCTGGTCGACGGCGCCGGCGTCATCCGTCGGGCCTGGCGCAAGGTGAAGGCGCCCGGCCACGCCGCCGAGGTGCTGAAGGTCGTCCAGGCCCTCTGACACCTTCTCTGCAACCCCGGCGGGAGCCTGCGAATCAGCGGGTTGCCAGCCAAGGGCTTAACGGACAATAACTGCGTCCCCATCGGTTGACCGCACGGTGAGCATGTCGCGTCTCGCGCAACTCCGGGGCCTGATCCTGGCCCTCTTCCCCGAACGGCACCTCTACCTCCGGTCCGGGGGAGAGATGAAGGGCGTGGTCCTGACCCCGGCCCGGCAGATGATCTTCGCCGCCTTCGCCCTCGGCCTCGCCGTCTGGGTCGCGACCTCGTTCGTCGCCATCCTGGTCGGCGCCCTGACCCAGTCGCGCAGCGATCGTGAACTCGCCCAGATGCAGGCAAGGTCCGAGCGCTGGGTCGCCGACCGCGAGGCCCGCCTGAACAGTGCGGTCGCCCAGCTGAACGCCTCGGGCGCCTCCATCGGAGGCCTGGCCGAGTCCATCGAGAAGCGTCACGCCGCCCTTGCCCTGCTTCTGACCGACCTGCGGGGCGAGCCTGGCGCCATGGCCGCCCTGGCGCCGGCCCTCCGGGGTTCCCCTGACGCGGACGCCGAGCCGATCGCGCGGATCGCCGCCGTCCAGGCCAACCAGGAGCGGCTGGTCGACGCGGCGGAGGACTTCGCCCGGGGACGGGCGGACCGGCTGCGACTCGCCTTCCGCCTGGCCGGGCTGGCCCCGTCCAGTTACGCCTCCTCCGCCGCCTCCGGGGGACCGCTCCTGGAGTCCCCGGACCCCCGGGCCCTGGCTGCGGTCCTGGACGTGGACGAGCGCTTCGCCTCCCGGATCCAGAAGGCGGCCGAGAACCTCTCGGCGGCCAGCGCCCTGTCAGAGAGCGCCCAGCGGCTGCCCTTTGCCCAGCCTTCCCAGAACGCCCGCCGGACCAGCAGCTTCGGGGTTCGCTTCGATCCCTTCACAGGCCGGCCCGCCTTCCATTCCGGGCTGGACTTCGTCTCAGGGTTCGGTTCCCCGGTCCTCACCACCGCGCCCGGCGTGGTGTCCTTCGCCGGGGTCCGGTCCGGCTATGGCAAGACCGTCGAGGTGGACCATGGCCGGGGCTTCAAGACCCGCTACGCGCACCTGTCCGCCCTGTCTGTGTCGCCGGGCCAGAGGGTGGCGGTCGGCCAGAGGGTCGGCGCCCTTGGGAATACCGGCCGCTCCACGGGCCCGCATCTTCACTACGAGATCTGGCTCAACGGCCGGGCCGTGAATCCCTATCGCTTCATCCGCGCAGGTGAACATGTTCAGCAAGCCCGCTCCCAGGCCGGATAACCGGCCCGCCTCCCCCCTTGCGGAGCTCCCGTCGACCCCGCCCCCTGCGGGAGAGGGCACCGCCCGGGGTCGTCCGCGTCCGGCCTCGCTGCTGGCGCAGAACCTGGTCCTCGAAGGCTCAATCCAGAGCGACAGCGAGGTGCAGGTCGATGGCCTCGTGCGGGGTGACGTCCGCGTCGAGAAGCTGACGATCGGCGAGACCGGCCGGATCGAGGGACAGGTCGCGGCCGAGACCGCTGAGGTCCGCGGCCGGGTGGTCGGCGCCATCGTCGCCAAGCAGGTGCGGCTCTACAGTTCCGCCAGCGTCGAGGGCGATATCACGGCCGAGCAACTGGCGATCGAGCCCGGCGCTTCCTTCGAAGGCCGGAGCATCAAGCTCCAGCGCCCGAAACAGCCCGCCCCGGCGCCAGCGGCCCCGGCGGCGGCCGCCCAGGGCTGACCGCCCGGGCTCAGGTCTCGCGGGTGACACCCACCCGCTGGGCCAGGCTGGCGCCCATGAAATCGTCGAGGTCGCCGTCCAGCACCCCCTGCGTATCCGAGGTCTCCACCTGGGTGCGAAGGTCCTTGACCATCTGGTAGGGCTGCAGGACGTAGGACCGGATCTGGTGCCCCCATCCGATGTCCGTCTTCTGGTCCTGGAGCGCCTGGGCCTCGGCCTCCCGCTTCTGGAGCTCGACCTCGTAGAGGCGAGCCCGGAGCATGCGCCAGGCCTCATCCCGGTTCTGGTGCTGTGACCGGCCGGTCTGGCAGGCGACAACCACCCCGGTTGGAATGTGGGTCAGGCGGACGGCGGAGTCGGTCTTGTTGATGTGCTGGCCCCCGGCGCCCGAGGCCCGGTAGGTGTCCGTGCGGACGTCCGACGGATTGATGTCGATGACGATGGTGTCGTCGACCACGGGATACACCCAAACCGAGGCGAAACTGGTGTGCCGCTTGGTCGCCGCATCAAAGGGCGAAATGCGCACCAGGCGATGGACGCCGGCCTCGGTCTTGAGCCATCCGTAGGCGTTGGGACCCTTGATCTGGATGGTCGCGGACTTGATCCCGACCTGTTCCCCGGGGGTCTCCTCGAGGACGTCGACGCTCATGCCGTGGGCATGGGCCCAGCGGGTGTACATGCGCAGAAGCATCCCGGCCCAGTCACAGGACTCCGTCCCGCCGGCGCCGGAGTTCACCTCCAGGAAGGCCTCGTTGCCGTCGGCCTCGCCCGAGAGTAGCGCCTCGAGCTCCGCCCGGGCGGCCCTCTCACGGATCGCCTTGAGCTGGGCCCGGGCGTCCTCGAGGGTGGCTTCGTCGTCTTCCTCGTCGGCCAGCTCGGCATAGCCGATCGCGTCGGCGAGGTCGCGCTCGAGCCCGGTGACGGCCTCGACCGAAGCGGCCAGACGAGAGCGCTCCCGGCTCAGGGCCTGGGCTTCGGCGGGGCGGTCCCACAGGGTGGGATCCTCGACCCGGGCGTTCAGTTCATGCAGTTTGCGGAGTGCGACATCCCAGTCAAAGTCGCCTCCTGAGCAGCGCGATCGACTGCTCGATGTCGGCTTTTGCAGCCTCGACATCCGCTCTCATGGGGTCACTCCTGGAACTCGGCGGGCGGAAGTAGCGCGGACCCGCCCCTAATACAATCCGCTCATGTCGTCCGGACGACGGGCCGGCTGGCCGGCGCCCTCCCCCGCCGGACGGCCCAGCTGGTCGTAAGGCAGGGGCCGTGCCGGCAGGCCCTCGGAAGTCAGGTCCAAGGGGCGCGCGACGATCTTCGGTTCCGTTCCGGGCCGGAAGGCCTCACGGATCCCGTTGATGGTGGCGAACTTGGCGTTCTGCGGCGCCTTGAAGTCAGACTTCGGCAGGTTCCGTGAGGCGCCCCGCATGAAATCAATGAAGATGGGCACAGCCGCCTGGGTGCCGCTTTCGCCCTGGCCGAGGCTGCGGTTGTCGTCGAAACCGACAAAGACCCCCACCACCATCTGGGGCGTGTAGCCAATGAACCAGGCCGATCTGTAGTCGTTGGTCGTCCCGGTCTTGCCCGCGATGGGCAGGCCAAGGGACGAGACCGAGGCTGCCGTCCCCCTCTGCACCACGCCCTGGAGCATGGAGGTGATCTGGTAGGCGGTGATGGGATCCAGGACCTGTTCGCCACCCTGCGGGATCCGGGGGCTCTCTGCGCCGGTGAAGGCGGCGGTGCAGCGGGGACAGTCGCGGCGGTCGGCCTTCAGGATCGTCTCGCCCTTCGGGTCCTGGACAAGCTCGATCAGGTGGGGCTCCACGCGGCGGCCACCATTGGCGAAGGCGGCGTAGGCCCCGGTGATCCGCAGGGGTGTAGTCTCGCCAGCCCCAAGGGCCATGGCGAGGACAGGCTCCATGCCTGAGACGACGCCCATGCGGACGGCCGTGTCACGGACCTTCTTCATGCCCACGCCCTGGGCGAGCCGGACGGTCATCGTGTTCCGGGACAGCTCAAGTCCCCGGCGCAGCTGCATGGCCCCGAAATAGGAACGGCTGTAGTTCTCGGGCGACCAGGCCTCCCCGGCGCGACCCGACAGGGTAATGGCCGAGTCGAGGACCGTACTCGCAGGGGTGTAGCCGTTCTCAAGGGCGGTGGCGTAGACGAACGGCTTGAAGGTCGAACCTGGCTGCCGCTTGGCCTGGGTCGCCCGGTTGAAACTGGACAGGGAGAAGGAGTACCCGCCCACCAGGGCCAGGACACGCCCGGTATTCGGCTCCACCACCACCAGGGCGCCATTGACCGCCGGAACCTGGCGCAAACGGAAGTTTCCGGACCCGGCCGGTTCGACGAACACCAGGTCTCCGGCGCTGAGCCCCCGGCCGGCCCGCGCCCAGGCGACGTCAGAGGGCGCCAGCCAGCCCCGGTCGCCATCCTTGCGGGTTTCGACGCGGACGCCGCGCCCCGTCGCCTCGGCGACGATCGCCACACGCCAGTCCCGACGCTCGGACGGGGCGCGGAAACGCGCCGCCGCCGTTTTCCAGCCCGGCCCATAGGTCGTCCGGGCGAAGGCCCCCCGCCAGCCGTGCCGCCGGTCATAGGTCTCAAGGCCGTTCATCAGCGCCCGGAGGGCATGGGACTGCAGCGCAGGATCAAGGGTCGTGCGGACGTAGAGCCCCCCCGCGTCCAGCTTGTCGCCCAGGGCGGCGCGGCCCTGCCGCCGGACTTCCTCGACGAAATAGTCCGCATCCCGATAGCGGGTCCGGGTCGGGGCCGCCTGGACCACCAGGTCCTCGGCCTTCGCCCGGGCCGCATCCGCGGCGGTGATCCAATGCAGCTCGGCCATCTGGTCCAGCACCCAGTTTCGCCGCGCAATGGCCTGGGCCTTCCGGCGGGTCGGATGGTAGTTGTCCGGCCCCTTCGGCAGGGCGGCAAGGTAGGCCGCCTCGGACAGGCTCAGCTCGTTTATGGACTTGCCGAAGTAATTGTAGGCCGCGGCCCCGACGCCGAAGGACCGGTAACCCAGCCAGATCTCGTTCAGGTAGAGTTCGAGGATCTGCTGCTTGGTGAGGGTCTCCTCGAGCCTCCGGGCGATCAGGGCCTCCTTGAACTTCCGCCCCAGGGTCGCGTCATTGGTCAGCAGGACATTCTTGGCCACCTGCTGGGTGATGGTGGAGCCGCCCTGCAGGCGACGCCCCTGGATCAGGCTGGGGACCGCCCGGCCCAGGGCCCGGGCCAGGCCGGCGGGATCGACGCCCTTGTGCCGGAAGAACGAGCGGTCCTCGGCCGCAAGGAAGGCCAGGGCCAGGTGCGAGGGAATGCTGTCATACGGAACGAAGATGCGCCGTTCACGGCTGAACTCCCCGATCAGGGTGCCGTCCCAGGCGTAGGCCCGGGTCGAGGTCGGCGGCCGGTAGTCCGCGAGGTCGCGGGCGTCGGGCATGTCGTGGAAGAGCCATGCGGTGTAGACGGCGATGGCGAGCCCCCCGACCGCCACCAGGCTGAGCAGGGTTACCCCAGCAATGGCCAGCCATCTTTTAGGGGACTGCACGTCAGACACGCCTCCGCGCCCGCCCACGCGGCCGCTTGAGTTCTCGTCTAGGGCGCGTTTCCGAAAAGGGGAAGCCGGATTCTGGCCCGCCCCGGCCTATCGGGAGGCGACCCTGAGGTCATTCCGGAAGTAGGTCTCGATGGCGGAGGCCACCGCCGCCACGAGGCGGTTACGGGAGGCGGGATCGGCCAGGAAGACCTGGTCATCAGGGTTGGTGATGAAGCCCATCTCGAGGAGGACGGCCGGCACGTCGGGGGCCAGCAGGACAGCAAGGCCGGCTTCCCGGTGGCTTCGCCGCAGCAGGGCCTGCTCGTCCCCGACCTCGTCGAGGAGAATCTGCGCGAAGGTGGCCGAACGGTTCTTGGTCGCCCTCTGGGTCAGGTCGAACAGGATTCCCGAGACGCTCTGGTCGGAGTGATAGCCAGCCTTCATGAACCAGTCGTCCCGGGTCACAAGCCGTGCGGAACGGCCGACCGCGCGGTCCGCCAGGGTGTAGACGCTGGCGCCGCGGACCGACTCATCGGGTCCGGAGTCCGCATGCAGCGAGATGAAGAGGTCGGCGTTGGCCTTGCGGGCGATCTGGACCCGGGCGTCGAGGCCCACGTAGACGTCCCGGTCGCGGGTGAGCACCACCCTGTAGCGCCCGGTCCGCTCAAGCCGGTCCCTGAGAGCCAGGGCGGCGGCCAGGGTCAGGTCCTTTTCCTGGCGATCCCCGCCAAGGGCGCCGGGATCCTTGCCCCCGTGCCCGGCGTCGATCACCACGATCCGGCGCGAGTCCGCCCGGGCCTTCGCGCCCTTGCGGGAGGCTGCCGGCGGGGGTGACTTGAGTGAGGTCAGCTGGGCGCCCGGAACGGCGGCCTTGGCCGCCCGTGTGGCCGCCGGGGCGAGGTCGACCACATAGCGGTAGCCAGGAGCGCCGTCCCCGGGGGGCAAAAGGAACCGGCGCCGGACCTGGACGCCCTCAGCCACTTCTATGGTCAGGCGGGCCCCGCCGGCCTGGGGCGCGACACTCCAGCCCCGGACAAGCCCCTGCCCCCTGCCGCGCATGGGGGCTGCGAGTTCCGCGCCGGACAGGGCGACGACCACCTTGCCGCCGGTCTCGGAGACCAGGCGGCCCGCAGCTTCGCCGGACAGGTCTATGACGAGACGGGTGGAGGTGTTGTCGCCCCCGAGGCGGACCGCGTTCAGTTCTCCCGCCCGCGCCGGCCCCGCGGCCAGGATGAGCCAGAGGGCCCACCCGGCCAGGATCGGGAGGATCAGGTCGCTCCACCGCCGCCTGAAAGACATCCGCACCACGAAGACTTCGTCCATTTCCCCCGCCTGCTGCGGGTTTTGGTGAGGATAACGCAAGTGCGTAGTGAAATCGTTAAGGCCGCCAGCCCGGGGGCTCCGCCCCATCTTTTGCTGGCGCCCGACGTGATTTTGCTGCATCTGAGGCCATTCGGTCGTGCTGCGGTGCGATCGGGACAGGGGCCTTTGACGGCCTGCCCGTGGCCCTGCGCCCGGCAGACGCGAGGCTCCCGCTGCGGACGGCGAGCGTCCGCAACTTGGAAACACGCCATGGGCTGCGCAGCTCGAGCCAATTCCCGGCCGGTCGACACCCGCGTTACAGACGCGCGGTTCGGCCTCCTGCGCGGTCCTCGCCACAATCGGCGCAGCCCGGGTCACGACCCTGCGGCGCGCCACGGAGAACTGCATGTCAAAGAAGATGCTTATCGACGCCGCCCACGCCGAAGAGACGCGCGTGGCGGTGATCGACGGAAATCGGGTTGAAGAGTTCGATTTCGAGAGCCAGAGCCACAAGCAGCTCAGGGGCAATATCTACCTCGCCAAGGTGACCCGGGTCGAACCCTCGCTCCAGGCGGCCTTCATCGAGTACGGCGGCAACCGCCACGGCTTCCTCGCCTTCAACGAGATCCACCCCGACTACTACCAGATCCCCGTCGCCGACCGCGAGGCCCTGATGGCCGAAGAGGCCGCGGACGAGGAGGATGACGAGGTCGAGGCCCCCCGGGACCGCGACTCCGACGAAGACGGCGAGGACGCCGCCGAGACCCTGTCCGGCGATGACGACGACGTCATGGAGCAGGAACTCGCCCGTCGCCGCCGACGCCTGATGCGCCGCTACAAGATCCAGGAGGTGATCCGCCGCCGGCAGATCATGCTGGTGCAGGTCGTCAAGGAAGAGCGCGGCAACAAGGGCGCCGCCCTGACCACCTACCTGTCCCTCGCCGGCCGCTACTGCGTGCTGATGCCGAACACCGCCCGCGGCGGCGGGATTTCGCGCAAGATCACCTCTGCGACGGACCGCAAGCGCCTGAAGTCCGTGGTCCAGGGCCTGGACGTGCCGGAGGGCATGGGCCTGATCGTCCGCACCGCCGGCGCCAAGCGCACCAAGGCCGAGATCAAGCGCGACTACGACTACCTGCTGCGCCTGTGGGAGAACATCCGCGAGACGACGCTCCACTCGGTGGCCCCTTCCCTCATCTACGAGGAAGAGGACCTGGTGAAGCGGACCATCCGCGACCTGTACGACAAGGACATCGACGAGGTGCTGGTCGAGGGCGAGGCCGGCTTCCGCGAGGCCCGCGACTTCATGCGGATGCTGATGCCGTCCCAGGCCCGCAAGGTCCAGGCCTACCGGGACCCCACCCCGCTGTTCGTGAAGCACAGGGTCGAGGATCACCTGGCCCAGATCTACTCGCCCGTGGTGCCGCTCAAGTCGGGCGGATACCTGGTGATCAACCAGACCGAGGCCCTCGTGGCCATCGACGTCAACTCCGGCCGCGCGACCCGTGAGCGGAACGTCGAGGCGACCGCCCTGCGGACCAACATGGAGGCGGCCGAAGAGGCCGCCCGCCAGCTCCGCCTCCGCGACCTGGCCGGACTGGTCGTCATCGACTTCATCGACATGGATGAGTCGAAGAACAACCGGGCGGTCGAGAAGAAGCTCAAGGACGCGCTCAAGGATGACCGCGCGCGCATCCAGGTTGGGCGGATCTCGAGCTTCGGCCTGATGGAGATGTCGCGCCAGCGCCGGCGCTCCAGCCTCCTGGAAGGCACGACCCACGTCTGCGAGCACTGCGCCGGAACCGGAAGGGTCCGGTCCGTGGAGTCCAGCGCCCTGGGCGCCCTGCGCGCCGTGGAGATGGAAGCCCTGAAGGGCGCCGGTGAGATCACCCTGCGCGCTCCGCGTGCGGTGGCCCTCTACATCCTGAACGAGAAGCGCGGTCACATGGCCCGCCTGCACGCTGACCAGGGCGTCTTCGTGGCGGTCGTCGTCGATGAGACCCTGCCGCACGCGGAGTTCGTGATCGAACGCACCTCTGACCAGGCGCGCCCGGCCGACATTCCCTCCCCGCGCAAGTCCCTGGAGCCCTACACCCCCGAAGACGAGGACCTCGAAGCCTTCGACGACGAGGAAGAGGACGAGGACGACGCCGAGATCATCGACTCCGATGAGGAGGACGAGGACTTCGCCTCCGGATCGGGCGACCGCGAAGATGGCGAGGGTGGACGCGAGGACCGGGGTGACCGCCGGGGCCGTCGCCGCCGCCGGAGGGGTCGCCGGGACGGTGAGCCCAGGGCCGCCGCCCCTGCGCCGGCTGGAGAGGAGGACCGGGACAGCCGGTCTGACGACGAGGACGATGGCCAGGGCGGACGCCGCAGGCGGCGCGGACGCCGAGGCGGTCGACGGTCACGGGACGACGGACGGCCGCAGGACGCCTATGCCTGGACCCGTCCCTGGGTTCCCTACGAGGACGACCCCTTCATCTGGTTCGATCCCTCCCAGGATACCCGCCGGCCGGCGGAGCCCCTTCCGTCCGGCACGGCTCCGGCCGACGCTCCGCCCCGGGCGGCGCCCGAGGATCCGACGGCCGACATCTGGGTGGAACTGCCCGAGGCCGAGCCCGAGAAGCCCCGCCGGGCCCGCCGCCCCCGTGGACGCGGACGCCGCGAGGACGCCGCGGAGGCGACGCCTGAGGCCGTGACCCCGGCCGCCGAGGCTGAGGCTCCCGGGTCTGAACCCGCCGCTGAGGCCTTCACTCCTGTCGAGACCCCAGCCGCGACCGAGCCCGAGGCGACGGCCGAAGCCGAAGCCCCGGCCAAGCCCGCGAGGGCGAGGCGCAGTCGCGCCCGGACCGCCGACACCGCACCGGAGGCCACTCCTGAGGCCACTCCCCCGGAGTCTGCGCCCAAAGAGACCGAGGCGGTCGTCGCCCCGGCCCCGGTGGACGCGCCGGTCGCCGAGACCCCCGAGCCGCAGTCTGTCCGGGAGCCCGATCCTGCGGAGATCACCGCGCCGCCGCCGCAGCCCCGCAAGGGCTGGTGGCGCCGGGGCTGACCGGCTAGCTTCAGCGGGGAGCGGGGGCGCAAGACCAGGAGACACGCCATGGGCGGCCGCCGCCTCGCGCACCTCAGGAAGGGACTGGCGACCGGGCTCTGCCTGCTCGCCGCCCTGGCCCCCGTCCTCTCTCCTGCGCCCGCCAGGGCCCAGGGCGAGCCCCTGACCCTGATCCGGGACACCGAGATCGAGGAAACCCTCCGGCTGTACTCCGAGCCCCTTTTCGAGGCCGCCGGGGTGGAGTCGAAGTCGATCCGGATCCTGCTGATCGGCTCTCGGGACCTGAACGCCTTTGCCGGGCCGGGGGTGATGGCGGTCTTCACAGGCCTCATCCTCGAGGCCAAGACGCCGAACGAGATCCAGGGCGTGATCGCCCACGAGGTGGCGCACCTGGCGGGGGGACACTCCGCCCGTTCCGGAGAGATGTCACAGGCTGGACTGAAGCCCTTCCTGCTGACCATGGGCCTGGGCGTGCTGGCCGCCCTGTCCGGCAATGTCGAGGCCGGCGCCGTCCTCGCCTCCAACGCCAGCTTCTTCGGCGCCCTGGGCGCCATGGGCTACAGCCGCGAGCAGGAAAGCCGCGCCGACCAGGCGGGGGCCTCCTACCTTGAGACCGCAGGCCTTTCAGGCCGCGGCCTCGTGACCTTCTTCGACAACTTCCGCTACCAGGAGGTGTTCGCCGAGGCCCGGCGTTTCTCCTACTTCCGGAGCCACCCCCTGAGCTCGAGCCGGATCGAGGCGCTGCGGTCGCGGGTGGAGCGGATGGAGCACCTGAACACCCCCGACGATCCCGAGAGCGTCCGGCGGCACGCCATCATGCAGGCCAAGCTGCAGGGGTTCATCAATCCGGGCCTGGCGGTGGTGAAGTGCGCCGAGCCCAAGGCCGACTATCCGACCCGCTATGCCTGCGCCATCGCCCAGTACCAGCTGAAGGAGCCGGACCGGGCCCTCAAGCTGATCGACTCCCTTCTCCTGGAGCAGCCCGAGAACCCCTACCTCTGGGAACTCAAGGGCCAGATCCTGTTCGAGTTCGGACGGACGGCCGAGGCCGAAGCGCCCCAGAGGCGCTCCGTCGCCCTGAAACCCGACGCCCCGCTCCTCAGGGTCAACCTGGGTCAGACCCTGATCGCCCTTCCGGATCAGGCCCGGGTCGATGAGGGCATCCGGGAGCTGAAGGCCGCCCTGGACCAGGATGACCAGAACTCGGTCGCCTGGCGGCTGCTCTCCCAGGCCTACGACTCCCGCCAGAGGGACGGCCTCGCCCGCTACGCCACCGCCGAGTACAACTACATCGAAGGCGACAAGCGACAGGCCCTGATCTTCGCCCTGCGGGCGCGTGACCTGCTGGAGCGCAACACGCCGGAATGGCGACGCGCCAACGACATCGTCCTGGCGACCGAGAACGACCCCCAGGTCCTCAGGGCCCGGCGCGGCGGATAGCGCCGGGGCTTCACACGGCGTCCATCCCCCCTATATTGCGTGCCATGAAAACACTTCCGCTAGCGGCCCTCCTGTCCTGCGCCCTCCTCCTGGGAGGTTGCCAGAAGGCCTTCGACGCCGTGATGGGCGACCAGGTCCGCGGCTACCTGCTTGAACACCCCGAAATCCTCGAGGAAATGGCGGCCAAGCTCCAGGAGAAGACCCTGGCGCGACAGTCGGACGAGGCCCGCAAGGCGATCCTGACGAACCGGGCGGCGCTGGAGCGCGACCCCCGCGACGTGGTCATCAACCCTGGCGGCAAGATCACGGTGGTCGAGTTCTTCGACTACCGCTGCGGCTACTGCAAGACCATCGCCCCCGAGCTTGCAGCCCTGGTGCGGGAGAACGGCGACATCCGCCTGGTCCTCAAGGAGTTCCCGATCTTCGGCGGCGCCTCGGACCTGGCCGCACGGGCCGCCCTGACTCCCGCCGGCCGCGCCGGCGGGCTGGGCTTCCACCAGGCCCTGATGGAAGAAAAGACCCTGAACGAAACCGCCATCATGCGGCTGGCCGCCGCGGCGGGGATCCGTTCCGAGACCCTCTCTGCGGCGCTTGGGGACGAAGCCATCACCCGGCAACTGGCCGACACCCGCCAGCTCGCCCAGACCCTCCGCATCGAGGGGACGCCCGCCTTCGTTGTCGGTGACCGCCTGATCCCCGGGGCCGACCTGGACGCCCTCAAGGCCGCCATCGAAGACGCCCGGCGCGGCCCCCTGAAAAGGCCTGAATGACATGACCGAGACCGTCGCCGTCATCGGAGCCGGCATGGCCGGCCTCTGGACCGCCCTGGCCCTGGCGCCCACAGGCCGCCGGGTCACCCTGCTGGACCGGGATCCGCCTCCGCCTCCGGGTGACGCCGACGAGGCCTTCAACGACTGGGCGCACCGCGGGGTCACCCACCTGCGACACAGCCACGCCTTCCTGGCCCGCCTGCGCGGCATCATCCGGGACGAGCACCCGGCCCTTCTGGAAGCCCTGAACGTCGCGGGCTGCCGTGAGCTCGGCCTCGACGGGATGTTGACGGACCGCCACCGCAGGCGATGGACCCCCAGGCCCGAAGACTCCGAGCTGGTGGTGCTGACAAGCCGCCGGACCACCCTGGAGCTGGTCATTCGGCGCTATGTCGAGGCCATGCCCAATGTCAGCATCCGCAGCGAGGCCTTTGTCGAAGGGCTGGCGACCACCGGGACCGCGCCCATCCAGGTCACCGGGGTGCGCCTGCGCGGCGGCGAGACGGTGGAGGCCGACCTTGTCGTCGACGCCGGGGGGCGGACCTCATCGGCCTTCGAGCAGCTGGCGGACCTGGGCGCCCCGGTCGGCGAGACCGCCGAGGACGCCGGCATCCTCTACTTCACCCGCCACTACAGGCTCCGGCCCGGGCAGGCCGAGCCCCCCCGGGGCGGCGCGCCGGCGACGGGCGACCTGGGCTTCATCAAGTTCGGCGTGTTTCCCGCGGACAATGGGTGCTTCTCCATCACCCTTTGCGTGCCCGAGATCGAGCTCGAGATTCGCAAGACCATCGTCGATCCCGCCATCTTCGACGGCATCTGCCGCGAGATCCCCGGAATGCGCCCCTGGCTGGAGCCCGAGCGGACGGAGGCAGTGAGCAAGGTCTACGGCATGGGCGACCTGAAGAGCCGCTGGAGAACCCTGGTCTCGGACGGCAAGGCCGCCGTGCTTGGCTTTTTCGCCGTCGGAGACAGCCTGATCCGGACCAATCCGCTCTACGGCCGCGGCTGCGCCTTCGCCGCGGTCAGCTCCACCCTCCTGAGGGATGCCCTCGAAGCCGGGCAGGATCCTGCGGCAAGGCTGTTCGCATACGAGGCCGGCCTGAAGCGGGAGATCCTGCCCTTCTTCGAGACGATGCAGAAGGACGACCGGGCGGCCGTCCGGCGGGCCCGGCAGGCGCTTGACCCAAGCCATCGCCCCAGCCTCCGCAGCCGAGTCCTGAAGAGCTTCGCGGAGGACGGGGTGGCCATCGCCATCCGCTCCGACCCAGACCTCCTGCGGGCGGCCCTGCGCGGCTTCCACATGCTGGAGCACCCTTCAGACTGGCTGAAGCGGCCGGGAAACCTCGGCAAGGTCCTCCTGCACTGGATGGCGCCGCGGCCGGCGAAGTCCGATGTCTATCCGCCCAAGGCGGGACCCGGGCGTTCCGAACTCCTGAGCGCCGTGGGCCTCGATCCCGAACTCGACATCGCCCGGGTCGCCGCCGGCTGACCCTCAGTCCTCGCCCCAGCGCCAGCGCAGGGGTCGGGACCGGTCCATCTTGAGCCAGACCACGACCAGAAGCAGGGCCGTGCATCCCAGGAGGGCGGCCAGGACACCCAGCGCCTCCGCGCCCCTGACCTCCCGCCCCATCAGGGTCGGGATCGAGGCCATGGCCAGGACATAGATTCCCACGCAGGCCCAGCCCTGCCCGGTCGTGGGAGAGACCCCGTAGCCGAAACGCCTGGGCCCGAACCAGGGCTTGCCGAGGGGGAGCCTCATGGCGCCCGGTTCGCAATGATGCGGTTGCGCGCCGCCACCGGATCGGTGGTGATCTCGACGTCGTAGGGGAAGAGCTCCTCAGGGACGTACCAGTGAACCCGGTCCTCGGTGTAGGCGCGCCAGACCACCCGGGCGACCTCCACCGGCGGGACGAGACGCCACATGCCTTCCTGAGGAGCGTTCTCGGCCCACTCCCGGGGGATCAATGGCGTGTCGATGACGCCCGGAAGCGCGTCCGCCACACGCACGCCCAGGGGAGCAAACTCGACCGACAGGGCCTCGGTCAGCCCCTTCACCGCGTGCTTGGTCGCCGAGTAGACCGCGATGTTCGCCGCCCCGAAGATCGCCGAAGAGAAGGACGTCGAGAAGCACAGCGAACCCGGCGTAGCCTTGAGAAGGTCGATCGCCAGGCGGATGCCGTTCAGCACCCCGACCAGGTTGACGTTCACCACGGCCAGGATGTCGTCGAAATCCTGCTCGGCGAAGGGGCCGCCCCGACCGATGCCGGCATTGTTGAAGAGGATGTCGAGGCGACCGTCCGTCGCCTGGCTGAAGCGGTCCAGGGCGGCCGCATAGCCTTGCCGGTTCGTGACGTCGAGCACCTCGAAGATCCCGTTGCCGGGCCCAAGCTCGGCGGCCAGGGCGTCGAGCCCGGGACCATTGACGTCATAGCCGCCGACGAACCAGCCCTCTGCGGCGAAGAGGCGGGCGGTCTCCAGCCCCATGCCCGACGCCGCGCCGGTGATGAAGATGCTCTTTCGTCCGGATGCCAGGCTCATTCGCCCTCCAACGTCGCTGGGACGATCAGACTCTGATCAGATGCGCCCGGCAAGGGGCGAGGACGCATCACCATACCGCCGCTGCGCCATCCGCCCGGCCAGGAAGGCCTGCCGGCCGGCGATCACCGCGTGCTTCATGGCGTCGGCCATGCGGATCGGATCCTTCGCCTCGGCGATGGCGGTGTTCATGAGGACGGCGTCACAGCCCATCTCCATGGCGATCACCGCGTCGGAGGCCGTGCCAACCCCGGCGTCGACCAGGACCGGGACCTTCGACTGCTCGAGGATCAGACCGAGGTTGAGGGCGTTCTGGATCCCCCGTCCGGAGCCGATGGGCGCGGCCGCCGGCATGATGGCCGCGGCGCCGGCCTCCTCGAGCTTGCGGGCGTAGACCGGATCATCGCTGCAGTAGACCATCACCTGGAAGCCCTCGGCGACCAGCATCTTCAGCGCCCGCAGGGTCTCTTCCATGTCCGGCAGGAGGTGCGGGGTGTCGGACAGCACCTCCAGTTTCACGAGGTCCCAGCCTCCCGCCTCACGGGCCAGCCGCAGGGTGCGTACGGCGTCCTCGCCCGTGTAGCAGCCCGCCGTATTGGGGAGGTAGGTGAAGCGGTCCGGCTTCAGGAAGTCCGCCAGCATGGGCCTGGCGGGATCGGACAGGTTCACGCGGCGAAGGGCGACCGTCACGATCTCGGCGCCTGCGGCCTCCGCGGCGGCGGCGTTCTGGGCGTAGTCGGCGTACTTGCCGGTCCCTATGATCAGCCGCGACCGGAAGGTCCGGCCCGCCACGGTCCAGGTCTCCTGCGCCCCCCCGGAGGAGGTCTCTTCCCCAGCCATGTCAGCCTCCGCCAATGAAGTGGACGATCTCGATCCGGTCCCCGTCGGCCAGCTCGGCGCCCGCATAGGCGGAGCGCGGCACAATCTCGAGATTGCGCTCCACGGCCACCTTCCGCGCATCGAGGCCCAGGGCGGCGACCAGATCGGCGACCGTGCGGACCGCCTCCATGACGCGGCTCTCGCCGTTCAGGACCAGGGTCAGACTCATGCCCCTGCTTGTGACCCCAGCCGCCCGCCGTTACAAGACGGCGAATCCAGTTTCGGCGAGTCCACGCCGGCTGGACGGTCGTCGGCGGGATCCGGCCCTTGGCTTCACGCCGATGTGTCCGGAACGGGGCTCCGCCCCATGTTCGCGCCGGCTCCGGTTCGATAGAAGTTCCAGGACGCCCGCCCCTCGCGGTCGACACGCCGCCGAAGCACAGGATCCCCACATGCCGTCCAGTCCGAAGGCTCCCGCCGAACAGATCGATGCACGTCTCGTCCGCCGCCTCGCCGGCATCCTGAACGACACGGGCCTCTCCGAGATCGAGGTGGAGCACGATGGCCTGAGGATCCGGGTCGCACGGACCCTGACCGCTGCGGCGCCGGTTGCGGTCGCGGCGCCCGTCCCCGTCCCGGTCGCCGTCGAGGCCGCCGCCCCGCCCCCCGTCGCCGTGGAGGGGGACGTCGTGAAGTCGCCCATGGTCGGAACGGTCTACCTCCAGCCGCAGCCGGATGCGCCGTCCTTCGTCAAGGTCGGGGACACGGTCGCCGAGGGCCAGACCCTGATGATCGTCGAGGCCATGAAGACCATGAACCCGATCCCGGCGCCGCGGGCCGGCCGCATCCTCGAAATCATCGTGGCCAACGGCCAGCCGGTCGAGTTCGGCGAGCCCCTGGCGATCATCGGTTAGGCCATGTTCGACAAGATCCTGATCGCCAACCGGGGCGAGATCGCCCTGCGGGTGCACCGCGCCTGCAAGGAAATGGGCATCGCCACGGTCGCGGTCCACTCCGAGGCTGACGCCGGCGCCATGTGGGTGCGCCTCGCGGACGAGAGCGTCTGCATCGGGCCCGCCTCCGCCGCCAAGAGCTACCTGAACATCCCCGCCATCATCGCCGCCGCCGAGATCACCGGCGCCCAGGCGATCCACCCCGGATACGGCTTCCTGTCCGAGAACGCCCGGTTCGCGCAGATCGTGAACGCCCACGGCTTCACCTTCATCGGCCCCCTGCCCGAGCACATCACCATGATGGGCGACAAGATCACCGCCAAGCAGGCGGTGCGGGAGGCCGGAATCCCGGTGGTGCCGGGGTCGGACGGTGCGGTCACGACCGAGGAAGAGGCCTTCGCCGCCGCCCGGGAGATCGGGTTCCCGGTCCTGATCAAGGCCGCCGCCGGCGGCGGGGGTCGCGGCATGAAGGTGGCCCGGACCGAAGAGGACCTGGCCGAGGCGGTCTCGACTGCCCGCGCCGAGGCCAAGGCCGCCTTCGGCGATGACGCCGTCTACATGGAACGGTACCTCCAGGGGCCGAGGCACATCGAGCTCCAAGTCATCGCCGACCGGTTCGGCAATGTCTGCCACCTGGGCGAGCGGGACTGTTCGCTGCAACGCCGCCACCAGAAGGTGCTTGAGGAGGCGCCCTCCCCGGTCATCGACGCCGCCGCCAGGAAGAAGATCGGAAACGTGGTCGTCGAGGCCGTGCGCCGGATCGGGTACCTGGGCGTCGGCACCATCGAGTTCCTTTACGAGAACGGCGAGTTCTTCTTCATCGAGATGAACACCCGTCTCCAGGTCGAGCACCCGGTGACGGAGGCCATCACCGGCATCGACCTGGTGCGCGAGCAGATCCGGATCGCCGCCGGCCTGCCCCTCTCCTTCTCGCAGAAGGACATCGTCTTCGAGGGTCACGCCATCGAGTGCCGGATCAACGCCGAGAACCCCCGGACCTTCACGCCCTCTCCGGGTGTGGTGACGGACTTCCACGCCCCGGGCGGCCTGGGCGTCCGCCTCGATAGCGCCATCTACGCCGGCTACGCCATCCCGCCCTACTACGACAGCCTGATCGGCAAGCTGATCGTCCATGGACGTGACCGCGAAGAGTGCATCGCCCGCCTGAGCCGCTGCCTTGGCGAGATGGTGGTGAGCGGCGTCGAGACCACCATTCCGCTCTTCCAGGACCTCCTGCTGCAGCCGGACTTCGTGATGGGGGACTACACCATCCACTGGCTGGAGCGCTGGCTGAAGGATCAGTCGGAGGCCGGGTGACGCCCCGGGTCCGCCGCCATCCTGCGCTGGAATTCTACGCCCGGGGCGTATTCCCGATGGCGCAGTCGCCGACCGATCCGTCGGTCTTCCTGGTCGAACCGGACTTCCGGGGCGTGTTCCCCCTGGCGGGCCTCAGGCTGCCCCGGCGCCTCCAGAGAACCCTGCGTCAGGACCGCTTCGAGGTCCGGGTGAACACGGCCTTCGAGGCGGTGCTCGGCGCCTGCGCCGATGCCGACCGGCCCGGCGCCTGGATCAATCCGGCCCTGATGCGGATGTACCGGACGCTGCATGCCGAGGGCGCCGCGCACTCGGTGGAGGCCTGGCGGGACGGGCGACTGGCCGGCGGCCTCTTCGGGGTCAGCCTCAGGGGGGCCTTCTTTGGCGAGAGCATGTTCTCGGTGGAGACCGACGCCTCCAAGGTCGCCCTGGCGCACATGGCGGCCCGGCTCATCCTCGGCGGCTTCCGGCTGCTCGACGCCCAGTTCATGACCGACCATCTGGCCAGCCTGGGCGCCGAGGAAATCCCCCGGGCGGACTATCTCGAGCGGCTGGAGGTCGCCCTCGCCGCCGAAGGCGTGTTCGGTCCTCCCGCCGCCCTCAGCGGGGTCGAGGTCCTGCAGGTGATCAGCCAGGTGTCATAGACCGGATGCTCCGGGCCATTGAGGCCGGGCGAAGACGCGTAGATCCAGCCCCGGAACACCTGCCGCCCGCCTGGCGCTGGCCGACCAGCCTGTGGCTTGGGCTGGGAGTCCACGGTGAGATAGGCCACGGAGTCCTCGGCCGGTTCGTCCGCGGCCGTGCGCTCGCAGGCCCTGACCGTCAGGATCAGGGACTTGTACCTCACAGGCTGGCCAATGGGCGCCTCGAAGCGAATGGTCTCGGCCGTCACCTTGTCCACGGCCTGCATCACCGCGACGTTGAAGCGCTCCCGTTGCTTCACGCTTTCCACCGGGCGCTCCGCAACCCGGCGCTCCGGCGGCTCAGCCGGGGCCACCTGGGAGGCCGGGACCGGAGGGGCGACTGCCGGAGGCGGCGCCTCGACCACCGCAGGGGGGGCCTCCTCCTCAACTGCGGGCGGCGCCTCGACAGGCGCCTCGGGTGCAGGGGGCGTCTCTGCGGCCTGCTGCGCCGGGGCGAACTGGGCGGAGGCGAGAAGGCCCAGGGCGGCGAACGCCGCGGCGGCGAGGGCTCGACTCTGGGGACGGCGCGGCATCCTATTCGGGCCGCCAGGCCTCGTAGTCGCCGGCGGCTCGGGCGCGCTCGCCGCCCCGGGTGATCGATCCCTTCGGGCGCCAGGCGTGGACCGTACCGGTCAGGTTGGGCTGGTGATCCTTCTCCCAGGACCTGCGGGTGAGAGGCGCCACGGTCGGCGGCTCGTCAAAGGTGTAGTGCAGCCAGCCATGCCACTCCGCCGGCACCTTTGAGGCGTCCGGATAGCCCTTGTAGATCACCCAGCGCCGGCGGCGCCCGTCGTAGGAATCCCTAGCGTCGCGGGCCTCGAAATAGCGGTTGCCATAGTCGTCCTGCCCGACCGGAACGCCACGGCGCTTGATATGAAAACCCGCGCCGATCGTGGCGCCGTTCCACCAGGTGAAGATCGCTTTCAGCACGCCCGTACACACCCGCTCAGGTTCATTGCGGGCGGACTATAGGTTGCGCGGCCCCCAGCGTCCAGCGACGAGACCACCGCAAGATCTTGTGGATGCCTCCACCCCAGACCGCAACATCTGTTGCCCGACCCCTATGAGCGCCCTAACCTCCCGCGACTGGAGGCCTTATCGATGTACACCCCGCCCGTTCTCGAGCCCCGGCAGGTCGAACTGCGGGACCGGTGTGTCGAGGTGATCGCGCCCGTGGGCTGGACAGACGCCCAGGTCGAGGCCTGGATGGACGTCCTCGGCGGCGCGGCGGACCTCGGCGCCGCGATTGCAGACCTGTCATCGGGGATCGCCAAAGCGGCCCGGGGACGAGACCGGTCGGCTGGGCGGGTTCCCGAGCGCGCCCTTGCTGACCGGCTGACGGGGCTGATGCTGAACGGCGCCGCGGCGATCGGCGCGGACCCGGGGCCCGGGCCCGCCCTGGCCCAGGCCGGGGACCCGGCGCTTGCCGGGCGGCTGGCGTCCCTCTCCGCCACGCTCCGGGGCGAGACGCTGGCCCAGGCGGCGGCCGAGGCCGCGGCGGGCCCGCTCCAGTCCGTCCTCGACGCCATCGGCCGCTGCGAGGGATCCGCCGAGGCCTGCGCCTCGCCGCAGGACAATCCGGGCTTGGCCCGAGCCATCGAACGCGCCCGGGCCGCCGGTGCGCCGGACGACCTGATCGCCGAGGCGATCGACCTGGCCCTCGCCGGCGAGACCGCCTGGACGATGGTCTCGCCGCCAGGTCCCGACGACCGGCTGAGGCTGCTCGTGACGTCCCCGGGGATAGACCGCGGCCTGATGCGATTCCTGACCGGCGCGGTTGGCCTGGCCGACAGTCCGGCGACCGCGACCGCCCTGGCCGGCGCGCCGGAGCGGGTCCGGGGCGCAGTGAGCCTCTGCGCCTTCGGTCTGGGCGAAGATTTCGACACGGCCGGGTTCGAGCAGGCCATGGGGGATCTCGCCCTGGCCCTGGCGGCCTCCGGGCGGCCGGGCCTGGTCGGCCTGGCCGGACTGGGCGACTGGCTCCTGGCCCGTGGCCTCGCCTATGGCTCGGAGGCGGCGCAGAAGGCTGCGCGGGGCCTCTACAAGCGAGCCCGACGCGCGATCCCGGAAGGCCTGGATGTCGGAATGGCGATCTTCGCGGATCCGGACCTGACCCTCAGGCTCGGGGGCGCCGATCCCTGCGCCGGTCCGTCCGGCGGCCCGGTCCTCGAGGTGGAGACCACAGACGGCGTCCTGATGCGAACCCTGACAGGACCGGCCCTTCGCGCCCTTCACCTGCTGGGCCTCGACCCCGGGGACGCCCGTCTCCATGCCCTGGGCGCCCGGGACCTTTCAGGCCTTCCGGGTGTCGACCGCGCGGCGCTCGAGGCGCGGGGGTTCACCGACCACGAGATCGCGGCGGTGGAGTCCGCCCTGCCCTTCGCCCGGCGCCTTTCCGATGTCCTGTCGCCGACAGTCATCGACCCTGGCTTCCTCGTCGACGTGTTGGGCGTGGCCGAGGCGGACCTGGCCGATCCCGGCCTGGACCTGCCGGCACGGATGGGGTTCACCGTGGAACAGGTGGCCCAGGCCGAGGCGGCGATCGCCGGCGCCGGGCGGCTGTCGAACCTGCCGGGCCTGACCGGGGACCAGGCTGCAGTGTTGACCCTGGGCGGTGACGTCGGGGCGGAGGCGCGCCTCGCCATGGCCGCAGCCCTGGCGCCGCAACTGGCCACACCGCCGGTCCTCGACGTCGAGGCCCAGACAGCCGGCGACCTCGAAGCCCTCCTGGCGTCGATTCCGGCGGCGGCGGGCGTCGTCCTGCGGCCGCGGATCCGGCGGGCGCCCCTGGGGCTCGCTTCCGCCCGGATCCCGGTGCGGGCAGAGACCGCCGCACAGGCAGAGCCCCAGGAAGCCCCCCCGCCGGAAGAGCGGATCATCGAACGCCGCATCGAGGTCGAGCGACCTCCGACCCGGCGCAAGCTTCCGGACCGGCGGAAGGGGTACATCCAGAAGGCCTCGGTGGGCGGCCACAAGGTCTATCTTCATACCGGTGAATATGACGACGGCGAGCTCGGTGAAATCTTCATCGACATGCACAAGGAGGGTGC
>CAIMLY010000041.1 GCA_903842425.1 uncultured Alphaproteobacteria bacterium
CGGTCAGGTGGGGAAGCCGTTCGGGATCGTCTGTCGCAGGCCGGACGCTGAATTCAGGATGCCGTTCCAGGAAGGCGGCGACCCGGTCTTCGTTCTCCTCGGCCAGGACCGAGCAGGTCACGTAGATGAGCCGCCCGCCGGGCCGGACGTAAAGCACACCGGCCTCGAGGACAGCGTCCTGGTCGGCCTGGCGGCGGGCCAGGGCCTCGGGGGTCAGCCGCCACTTGGTGTCCGGATGCCGACGCCAGGCGCCGGACCCCGAGCACGGGGCGTCAATGAAGACCAGGTCCATACGGCCCTCGAGGTCCTTCAGGGGGTCGGGGCGCAGGGGGGTGCGGACCTGCAGGTTGCGGATCCCCGCCCTCTCCCCCCGACGGACGGTGTCGGCCAGGCGACGGGCGTCGGAGTCATAGGCGTAGATCTGGCCGGTGGATCCCATGGCGGCGGCCAGGGCCAGGGTCTTGCCGCCGCCTCCGGCGCAGAGGTCCAGCACCTGGGCGCCGGCGATGTCGCCGGCGCAGGCGGAGGCGATCTGGGAACCGGCGTCCTGGACCTCCATCCAGCCCTTGACGAATTCCGGCAGGCTCTCGACGGACGGGGTTCGCTCAGCGGCGGCGGGGGGATCGATCCGGAGGGCCAGGTGCAGGCCTGGGAGGGCATGGGCGCCGAGAGGTCCCGCCGCCTTCAGGGCCCTGTCCGGATCGCTCTTCAGGGTGTTGACCCTCAGGTCGACGGGCGCCCGCCGGGCCAGGGCTTCGGCCTCGGTCCGGACCCGGTCGCCGAAGACCCTCGCGAAGGACGGCGCAAGCCAGTCCGGCAGGTCGGCGGCCACTGCGTCGGGAGCTTTGGCGAGGTCGCGGGGCTCGGCGAGACGGGCGGCTTCTGGGGCGTCCAGCGCGCCCGGACCATGCGGCGCCTCGGCGAAGGCGGCCGTGATCCGTTCGACAGGCCAGTTCCAGTGCAGGGCCAGCACCCCCAGGACGACGCCCCTGGGACTGTCCTGCTCCATCCTCCAGGCCGCCGAGCGGCGGCGGCGCAGGGCGTCCAGAACGAGGCCGGCGACAAAGGCTCGGTCCCCCGAGCCTGCGTACCGGGCCGTATCGCTCCAGGCCTTGAGCGCCAGTCGCGCAGGCCTGCGGGCCGTCTCGACCTGTGACAGGACCCCGATCGCCGCCTCGATGCGCCCGCCGTCACGCAAGGAAGAGCGCCGCCACCACCATGCCGAGGCCCACGAGGGCGAGGGTCCAGACCAGGCTGCGGACCATGTAGGTCCCGGCGGCGTAGATCGGGGCGTACAGCGCCCGGGCGGCCACGTAGAGGGCCGCGCCCCAGAGGCTGAGCGGACCGGTCTTGCCCGCGATGACCACCGCCAGGACCGCCGCCGCGAAGAGCGGGAAGGTCTCCATGAAGTTGCGGAAGGCCCGGTCAAGCCTCGCGGCGACGCCGGTGATGGGCATGGCCTCGTCCCGGGCGCCGGCCGCCCACTTCAGGTCCTGCTGGCGACGGGCGGCGGCGGCGGACCACATCAGCTGGACAAGGCCGATGGCGATGGCGGCGCCGAGGAGGAGGAGTTCAGGTTCGGCGACCATGTCAGACGGGGCTCGTGTAGTTGGGGGCTTCACGGGTCATCATGACGTCGTGGACGTGGCTTTCGCGGAGGCCGGCGCCGGTGATGCGCACGAACCGGGCCTTGTCCTGGAAGCCCGGGATGTCTCCGGCGCCGACATAGCCCATGGCCGCCCGAAGGCCGCCCACCATCTGGTGCAGGACGGCGGAGATCGGTCCCTTGTAGGCCACCTGGCCCTCGATGCCTTCCGGCACCAGCTTCAGGGCCGAGACCTCCTTCTGGAAGTACCGGTCGGCCGAGCCGTTGGCCATGGCGCCGAGGGAGCCCATGCCGCGATAGGCCTTGTAGGACCTTCCCTGGTACAGGAAGACCTCGCCGGGAGCCTCGTCGGTCCCGGCGAAGGCCGAGCCCATCATGGCCGCATGGGCGCCCATGGCCAGGGCCTTGGCGAAGTCGCCCGAGTACTTGATCCCTCCGTCCGCGATCACTGGAACGTCCGTGTCCCGCGCGGCGCGCGCGGCGTCGGCGATGGCGGTCAGCTGGGGCACCCCCACGCCGGCGACGATGCGGGTGGTGCAGATGGAGCCGGGACCAATTCCGACCTTCACGGCGTCGGCGCCGGCGTCGATGAGGGCCCGCGTCCCGTCGTAGGTGGCGACATTGCCCGCCACGATCTGGACCCGGTTGGCCTCGCGGCGCAGCCGCGCGACGGCGCGGAGGACGTCGGCGTTGTGCCCATGGGCGGTGTCGATCACCACCACGTCGGCCCCTGCCTCGACCAGGGCCATGGACCGTTCGAAGCCGCCGTCGCCGACCGTGGAGGCGGCGCCGACCAGCAGCCGGCCCTGGGCGTCCTTGGCCGCGGAGGGGTGGGCCTGGGCCTTCTCCATGTCCTTGACGGTGATCAGGCCAACGGCCCGGTTGTCATCGTCCACGACGATGAGGCGTTCGATCTTGTGCCGGCGGAGAAGGTTGCGGGCCTCCTCCTGGGTGCAGCCCTCGCGCACGGTGATGAGGTTCTCGGAGGTCATCAGCGCCCGGGCGGGGACATCGTCGCCGCTCTCGAAGCGCATGTCCCGGTTGGTCAGCATGCCGACAAGACGCCCTGTCCCGGGCTCCACGACCGGGAATCCGGAGATCCGGCGCCGTGTCTTGATCTCGCGGATTTCCCTCAGCGTCGTCTCGGGGTGGATGGTCACCGGATTGATGACCATGCCGCTCTCGTAGCGCTTCACTTCCCGGACCTGGTCGGCCTGTTCCTCGACGGTGAGGTTCCGGTGCAGGATGCCCATGCCGCCCGCCTGGGCCATGGCGATGGCCAGCCGGCTTTCCGTGACGGTGTCCATGGCGGAGGACACGATCGGGATGTTCAGGCGGATCTCGCGGGTAAAACGGGTGGTCGTATCCACCTGCCCGGGCATCACTTCAGAGGCGCCGGGTTCGAGCAAAACGTCGTCGAAGGTAAGGCCTTCGCGAATCTCCATGAGACTCTCCATTTTGCGAGCCGCGTATAAGACCTAGTGCCCCCCGGGCGCAAGGCTGGCGGCAGGCGGGCCGCGGAATCCCTTGGCCACCAGGTAGGTCTCGGAGGAGTCCGCCCGGCTGGCGGGCGGCTTGACGTTGCGCACCTGGGCGAAGCTGCGCTTGAGCCGGGTGATGACCTCACTGATCTCGCCGCCCTGGAAGGCCTTGGCGACGAAGGCGCCGCCGGGGGGCAGGACGGACTCGGCGAAGTCCACCGCCGCGTCGATCAGGCCCACGATCCGGAGGTGGTCGGTCCGCCGGTGTCCCACCGTGTTGGGGGCCATGTCGGAGATCACGAGGTCGGGGGCGCCGCCCAGCCGGGCGACCAGCAGGTCCCCACAGGCTGGATCGGTGAAATCCATCTGGAGGAGGATGGCGGGCGGCAGGGGCTCCACCGGCAGGAGGTCGACGCCGACGATCTGGGTCACCCCCCGCTCGATCGCCACCTGGGTCCAGCCCCCCGGGGCCGCACCGAGGTCGATCACCCTCTGGCCCGGCTTCAGGAGGCCGAAGCGGTCGGCGATGTCCGTGAGCTTGTAGGCGGCCCGGCTGCGGTAGCCATGGGCGCGCGCCTTGGCGGACCAGGGATCGTTGATCTGGCGCGAGAGCCAGGCCTGCGACGAGGGCGTCCGCATCTTGGCCGTCTTCAGGCGGGCGGGCTTTCCCCGGCCCTCCTCGGCGCCGCCCGACGGCGGCTTGACCATGCGGCGGCGGGGCGGCTCGCTCATGCCGCGCGCCCCTGCCCCCGGCGGCGCCCCTGGGAGCGTCGACGCGGCCGGGAGGCCATCATGGACAGGAGGATACCCTCCCGCAGTCCCCGGTCGGCGACCCGCACGCGCTCGCAGGACCAGAGGTCCTGGACCGCCTGGAGGATGGCGGCCCCGGCCAGGACCAGGTCGGCGCGGTCCGGCCCTATGCAGGGCTGGGCGGCGCGCTCGGCCATGC
>CAIMLY010000042.1 GCA_903842425.1 uncultured Alphaproteobacteria bacterium
ACTGATCGCTCCCCCAAGGGGGAGCTCCGGACGAAGTCCGGTGAGGGGGTCAACGGCCTCTCGACTGACCCCCTACGGCCCGTGGCGCGACTAGTGTCCGAATACCCGGGCGAACACCGTATCGACGGCCTTGAAGTGGTAGCCGAGGTCGAACAGCTCGGAGAGTTCGGCGTCTGACAGGTGCGGGCGGATGTCTGCGTCCGCCTTCAGGAAGCCCAGGAAGTCGCCCTCGCCGCGCCAGACCTTCATGGCGTTGGTCTGCACGGCCGAGTAGGCGGCCTCGCGCGACATGCCCTTCTGCGTCAGGGCCAGCAGGACCCGCTGGGAATGCACCAGGCCGCCCAGGCGGTCGAGGTTGCGCATCATGTTCTCGGGATAGATCACCAGGCGCTCGACCACGCCGGCGAGCCGGCGCAGGGCGAAGTCGAGGTGGATGGTCGTATCCGGCGCAATGGCCCGCTCGACGCTGGAGTGGCTGATGTCGCGCTCATGCCAGAGGGCGACGTTCTCCAGGGCCGGCGTGACTGCGGACCGGATCAGGCGGGCCAGGCCCGTCAGGTTCTCGGTCAGGATGGGATTGCGCTTGTGCGGCATGGCGCTGGACCCCTTCTGGCCGGGGTCGAAGGGCTCCTCGGCCTCCAGCACCTCGGTGCGCTGGAGGTGCCGGATCTCCACCGCCAGCCGCTCGATGGCGCTGCCGGCCACCGCAAGGGCGGCGAAGTAGGCGGCGTGCCGGTCGCGGGGGATGACCTGGGTGGAGACGGGCTCCACCTCCAGCCCCATCTTCTCCGCCACGTGCGCCTCGACCTCCGGGGCGACGTTGGCGAAGGTGCCCACGGCGCCGGAGATGGCGCAGGTGGCGATCTCGGCCCGGGCGGTGACGAGACGTTGCCGGGTCCGCTGGAACTCGGCGTAGTGGCCGGCCAGCTTCAGGCCAAAGGTCGTGGGCTCTGCGTGGATGCCATGGCTGCGGCCCACGCAGGGGGTCATCCGGTGCTCGAGCGCCCGGCGCTTCAGGGCCGCCAGGACCAGGTCGACGTCCTCGATCAGCAGGTCCGTCGCCCGCGCCAGCTGGACCGCGAGGGCGGTGTCGTTGACGTCCGACGAGGTCATGCCCTGGTGCAGGAAACGCGCCTCCGGACCCACAAGCTCGGTGACGTGGGTCAGGAAGGCGATGACGTCGTGCTTCACCTCGCGTTCGATCTCGTCGATCCGGTCGACATTGAAGATCGCGCCCCGGCCCTTCTCCCAGATGGTCCGGGCCGCCTCCTTCGGGATCACGCCGAGTTCGGCCATCTTGTCGGCCGCGTGGGCCTCGATCTCGAACATGATGGTGAAGCGCGTCTGGGGCTCCCAGATGCGGGCGAAGTCGGGGCGGGCGTAGCGAGGGATCATAGCCGGGCTTCTAGGCCCAAGCCGGGGCGGATGCAAAGCCGGCGGCGGGATCAGCCGGCCGTGGAGCCCTTGAGGGTCTCGAAGTAGTACTTCCGGAAGGCCAGCGTCGCCCGGTCGGAGCCCACCGAATGCTCCTCGGAGGGGTGAGGGACCTCCTTTGGCCAGGAACTCTCGACCACGTCGCGGTCCTCGTCGGCGATCTTCGCCGCATTGGCCTCGAAAAGCCCGGTGAAGCCCTTCCACTTCAGGAAGCTGCGCGCGCCCACCACGAAGAGCCGGGTGCGGGTGGCGTCGATCGGCGCGACAAGGGCGTGGATCTTCAGGCGCATCCTCGGGATCGGGATGTGCAGGGTCATCATGTTCGGGCGGTGGAAGTCCAGGCGACCGCCGCCATCCCGGCCGTCCATGAGGGCGTGGGTGACGCCGCCGAAGTCGGTGTCC
>CAIMLY010000043.1 GCA_903842425.1 uncultured Alphaproteobacteria bacterium
GCAACACCTACACGGGCGCCACCACGATCAGCGCCGGGGAACTGAAGATCGGCTCCGGGACCCTGGGCGGGGGGAACTATGCCGGGGCCATCAGCAATGCCGGGACATTCCGCTTCAGCTCTGCGACCGACCAGACCCTCTCGGGAGTAATCTCCGGCGCCGGCGCCTTCATCAAGGACACCAGCGCGATTTCGATCCTGGCCTTGACCAGCGCCAACACCTTCACGGGGGCGATCACCAATTCTGCAGGGACCCTGGCGATCGGCGGGTCGGGGACCCTTGGCGGCGGCGCCTACTCCGGCACGATCAGCAACGCCGGAACCCTGAGGTACAGCTCCAGCGCCGACCAAACCCTGTCCGGGGTGATCTCGGGCGCAGGAACCGTGGTGAAGGACACTGGCGCCACCAGTGTCCTGACGCTGTCGGGGGCGAACACCTTCACAGGCGGGGCGGCGCTGAACGCCGGGACGGTCCGCGCCGCCATCGCCAGCGCCTTCGGGACGGGCGGCGCCGTGTCCTTCGCCGGCGGGACCCTGCAGTACGGCGCCGGCATCACCACCGACTTCTCCAGCCGGTTCCTGACCACTGGCAACCAGCCGATCCGGATCGACACCAATGGCCTCAGCCCGACCTTTGGCTCGGCGATCACCGGGGCCGGCACCAGCCTGACCAAGCTGGGGGCGGGAAACCTTTCCCTCTCCGGCGCCAATACCTTCACGGGGAACCTGACCATATCCGGGGGTGAGGTGCGTCTCTCGGGCGCGGGGATCCTTGGAGGCGGAAGCTACGGCGGGGCGATCGCGATCGCCGCGGGCGCCGGTCTCGCCGCCGGGTCCAGCGCGAGCCAGGTCCTGTCGGGGGTGATTTCCGGGACCGGTACTCTCTCCAAGACGGCGGGTTCCAGCGCCCTCCTCTCCCTGACCGGCGCCAATACCTTCAATGGCGCGATCAGCGTCCTGGCGAACGCCGGGACGATCCAGGTCGGCGGCGCCGGCGTCCTGGGGGGCGGGACCTACAGCGGCGCCATCACCCTGGCGAACTCCGGCGGGCTTCGCTACAGTTCCACCGCCGACCAGGTCTTCTCGGGCGTGATTTCGGGTCCCGGGACCCTGACCAAGGACACCGCCGCCTCGACACTGACCCTGGCGGGGAGCGGCGCCACAATCCTCTCGGGCGCCACCACCGTCAGCGCCGGAGTTCTTCGCGCCGGCGCGGCCAACGCCTTCAGCAGCGACTCCGCGATGGTCGTCGATGGTTCCGGCGTGCTCGACATCAATGGCCATGGCACGACGACCGGGGTGCTCACGGGCTCGGGCACGGTGACCAACAACGGCGCGGCGCCGGCGACCCTCACCCTCAACTACGCCGCCGGCTCGGCGACCTTCGCCGGCGTGATCCAGGATGGCGCCTCGACCCTGGCCCTCGCCAAGACCGGCGACGGGGCCCAGTTGCTGAGCGGCTCCAACACCTTCACCGGCGACATCACCCTCTCTGCAGGCGCCCTGCGCCTTTCCGGCGCGGGTGTCCTAGGCGGCGGCAGCTATGCCGGGGCGATCTCGATCGCCCCGGCGGCCAGCTTCTCGACCGCGTCCAGCGCAAACCAGGTCCTCGCCGGCGTCATCTCCGGAACGGGCGACCTTTCGAAGACCTCAGGGGGCAGCAGCCGCCTCACCCTCACGGGCGCCAATCCGTTCAATGGCGCGATCAGCCTCTTGGCGAACGCCGGGTTTATCGAGGTCGGCGGCTCAGGCGTCCTGGGCGGCGGGAGCTATTCCGGCGCCATCACCCTGGGCAGCTCGAGCGGGGTGCGTTTCGGCTCGACGGCCGACCAGGTGGTTTCCGGCGTCATCTCCGGACCGGGGACCCTGACCAAGCTGACCGCCGGCTCAACCCTGACCCTGGCGGCCGACAACACCTATGCCGGCGCCACGAACGTCTCTGGCGGCGTGCTGCGCCTGACCGGGAGCAGCGCCTCCAGCGGGATCGTCCTGACGACGGGGGCCCAGCTCGACTTCGCCCCCTCCAGATCGCTGACCTATGCCGGGGTGATCTCGGGGCCCGGCGAGGTCCTGAAGACCGGCGCCTTCACCCTGACCCTGACCGGCGCCAACACCTGGTACGGCGACACCTCCATCGACGGCGGCGGGACCCTGCAGGTCGCCGGGGGCGGCCTGGGCGGTGGAAACTATGCCGGGGCGGTCCGGTTCCTGGGGTCGGGCGGGACCCTGCGCTACAGCGCCACGGGCGACCAGGTCCTGGCGGGCGCGATCTCTGGCGTGGGCGATCTCGTCAAGGACACCGCCACGTCGATCCTGAGCCTGACGGGAACCAGCACCTTCTCCGGGGGCATCACGATCGGCGCGGGCGAGCTGCGCATTGCAGGCCCCGGCTCCCTGGGCTCGGGAACCTATGCCGGCGCCATCGTGAACGACGGGACCCTCCGGTTCAGCTCGACCATGGACCAGACCCTGTCAGGGGTGATCTCGGGTTCCGGGGCCCTGGTCAAGGACACGGTGTCCTCCTCGATCCTGACCCTGACCGGCGCCAGCACCCTGACAGGCGCGATCGACATCGACGCCGGGGAACTGGTCATCGGCGGCGCAGGATCCCTGGGCGGCGGCGACTATGCCGGGAACATCCGCAACTCGGGGACCCTGCGTTACAGCTCCAGCGCCGACCAGACCTTCTCCGGCGTGATCTCGGGCGGCGGGGACCTGGTCAAGGACACCGCCGCCTCGACCCTCACCCTGTCCGGCGTCAGCACCTTTGACGGGCCGCTTTACGTCCTGGCCGGGGACCTGGACCTTGCGGGGGGGTGGACGCCGGCTTCCGGAACCGCCGACGTGACCGTGGCGACGGGATCGCTCCTCGTGGGCGCCGGCGTGGTTACGGCGACCGAACTGACCCTCGCCGGGGCGGGCCATGTGGGCCTCACCGGGGCCAACCAGGTCGGCGAGATCTCGGCGACGGGCGTGATCGGAGGCGTCGACCTGTTCAACGTCCAGACCCTGACGGCGGGGTCCATCGACGCGGTGGACCAGATCCGCCTGCGGGCGGCGGGCGCCGGATCCGACCTGGTCCTCGCGCCCATGGCCGTTCTGAACTCAGCGGCGACCGGCGACGCCGTCGTACTCGCCGCGGACCGGAATTTCCTGAACGATGCGGGGGCCGGCGCGGTCACAACCCCGGCCGGACGCTGGCTCATCTATTCCCAGAGGCCCGCAGACAACCGCTTTGGCGGCCTCGACAGCCAGAAGGCCGCGCTGTGGGGCCGCGTCGCCCTGGCTCCCGTGCCCGAAGCCGGAAACCGCTATGCCTTCACCCATGTCCCGACCCTGACCATCGACTCGGTCTCGATGGCCAAGTCGTTCGGCGTAGACGTCTCGGCGGCAGTCGCGACGAGCTATACCGTGCAGGGCCTGGAGGCCGGGGTGAGCGGCGCCTTCCTGGGCGACGGCCTGGGATCGACGGTGACAGGGACTCCGGATGTCTTCTCGGACGGCTCCCCCGCCAGCGCCGGATACGGGGAGTACACGATCCTGACGGCGCGGGGCAGCCTGTCTGCGCCGGCCGGCTATGTCCTGCAGTTCCGTTCGTCCGGTGTGCTGACCGTCGACAAGGCCGTACTGACGGTGCAGGCCCGCAACCTCTCCAAGGTCTATGACGGCCGGGCGCTCCCGACCGGGGCCGGGGTGGACATCACCGGCTGGATGAATGGAGACAGCCTCTCGAACCTTACAGGCGCCCTCACCTA
>CAIMLY010000044.1 GCA_903842425.1 uncultured Alphaproteobacteria bacterium
CGTCGAGGGGCAGGCCCCCGAACTCACCGTCGATCTCGAAGGGGGCGGCCCAGAAGGTGCGGCCGTCCGGGGCGGTGACCGAGCCCCAGCTGTTGACGCAGACCAGGGCCCCCACGGCGCCGTCCGCGGAGAGGATGGAGGCCGAGCCGGTCCCGCCCTTCAGGCCCCCCGCCGCTGCGCCATATCCCGCGCCGGCCGTGCCGAGGTCGAAATCGAGGCTGGCGGCGGCGCAGGCCCGGCGGCCCAGCTCGCGATAGGGCGGATCCTCGCCCCAGGCCTTGTCGCCGCCATTGGCGAGGTCGAAGAGGATGGCCGCGGGCACGACGGGGGAGGGCGGGACGCCCGGCCGGTCGGCGAGGCGAAATCCTCGGCCCCGGGCCCCCAGCCAGGCTGTGGCGCCGTCGGCGGCGGCCAGGCCCCAGACCGAGCCGCCGGACAGCACCACGGCGTCCACGGCCTCCACCAGGTTTTCGGGGGCGAGGGCGTCGGTTTCCCGGGTGCCGGGCCCGCCGCCGCGCACGTCCACGGCGCAGACGGCCCGGTCGTCGGGCAGGATCACCGTCACCCCGGTGCGCGCCGCGGCGTCCTGCGCCTGGCCGACGGAAAGGCCGGGGACGTCGGTGATCCGGTTGCGGGGGCCGGGGGCGGGCGGGCTCATGCCGCTCCTAGAACACCGGATGGCGTTCCTTGTCCACGCGGGCGGGTCTATAGGTCAGGCGGTTCCCGCGTCGTGAGGCCCCCATGCGTCCCTTCCCCCTGCTGAAGTCCGCCCTTCTCTCAGCCGCCGTCCTGGCCCTGGTCCTGCCGGCATCGCCCGGGCTGGCGCGGGACGCCAGGGCGAAGGAGACCGGCATGGTCGCCGCCGCCCATCCCCTGGCGGTGGAGGCGGGCGTCTCGGTGTTGCGCCGGGGCGGCTCGGCGGTGGACGCGGCGGTGGCCGTGCAGGCCGCCCTGGGCCTGGTGGAGCCGCAGAGCTCGGGCATCGGCGGCGGCGCCTTCATCACCTACTACGATGCGAAGACCCGCAAGGTCACCGCCTACAACGGCCGTGAGACTGCGCCCATGGGCGCCTCGCCCGCCATGTTCCTGGGCCCGGACGGCAAGCCCCTGTCCTTCGTCGCCGCCGTGACCAGCGGCCGGTCGACCGGCGTGCCCGGCGCCGTGGCCATGCTGCACATGGCCCAGAAGGCCCACGGACGCCTGGCCTGGAAGGACCTGTTCACCGAGGCCGAGGCCCTGGCCGACCAGGGCTTTGCGGTCAGCCCCCGCCTCGCCGCCCTGGCCGCTTCCCGCGCCCCCCAGGCCCGGCAGCCCGACGCCGTCGCCTATTTCACCAGGCCGGACGGCCAGCTGATCCAGGCCGGCGACATCCTGAAGAACCCGGCCTACGCCGCCACCCTGCGCAAGATCGCCGCCGAGGGCCCCGCCGCCCTGCTGGAGGGCGAGATCGCCGAGGCCATCGTGCGGCGCACCACCGAGGGCGACCTTCCGGGGACCCTGACCCTTGCGGACCTGAAGGCCTACAGGCCCAAGGTCTCCGAGCCGGTCTGCCGCCCCTACCGCGTCTATGTGGTCTGCGTGCCGCCGGCGCCCTCGGGCGGCCCGGCCGTACTGATGGGGCTGGGCATCCTCGCCAACACCGACATCGCCGCCCACGGGCCGGACACGGTGCAGGGCTGGTACCTCTTCTCCCAGGCCAGCCGGCTGATGTACGCCGACCGCGACCGCTATTTCGGCGACCCGGACTTTGTCGATGTGCCGGTACAGGGCCTGCTGGACCCGGCCTACCTGAAGGCCCGGGCGGCCATGATCCCGCCGCAGACGGCCGGCGCCCCGCCGCCGCCCGGCAAGCCCCGCGGGGCCGGACCCCGCGCCCCGGACGCGACGCAGGAGCCCGGCGGCACCACCCACTTCGTCATCGTCGACGGCGACGGAAACGTGGTCTCCATGACCACGACGGTGGAAAGCCTGTTCGGCTCGGGCCGGATGGTCCACGGCTTCTTCCTGAACAACCAGCTGACCGACTTCTCCTTCTCGCCCACCGAGAAGGACGGGGTCCCGGCGGCCAACGCCGTGGCCCCCGGGAAGCGGCCGCGCTCGTCCATGGCCCCCGCCGTCGTGCTGGACCGCAAGGGCCGGTTCGTGGCCGCGGTCGGCTCGCCCGGCGGCAACTCCATCCTGGCCTACAACCTCAAGGCCCTGGTCGGCGTGCTGGACTGGAAGCTGTCCATGCAGGACGCCGTGGCCCTGCCCAACCTGATCTCCCGGGGCGCGCCCTACCTGTCGGAGCCGGCCAAGTTCGCCCCCGGCGTGGTCGAGGGCCTGGCGGCCCGGGGCGTGGTGCTGGTGGGCTCCGGCGGCGCCGAGGGCTCGGGCCTGCACGGGGTGATGGTGACGCCCCAGGGCCTGTCCGGCGGCGCCGATCCCCGCCGCGAGGGCGTGGC
>CAIMLY010000045.1 GCA_903842425.1 uncultured Alphaproteobacteria bacterium
CCCTCTTCATCGCGGAAGTACTCGGCGCAGGTGAGCGCGGAGAGCGCGACGCGGGCGCGAGCGCCCGGAGGCTCGTTCATCTGGCCGTAGACCAGGGCGCACTTGGAGCCGACGGTCGAGCCATTGTTCTTCTTCGGGTCCACGTTGACGTTGGACTCGATCATCTCGTGATAGAGGTCGTTGCCTTCGCGGGTGCGCTCACCCACGCCGGCCAGAACCGAATAGCCGCCGTAGGCCTTGGCGATGTTGTTGATCAGCTCCTGCATGGTCACGGTCTTGCCAACGCCGGCGCCGCCGAACAGACCGATCTTGCCGCCCTTGGTGTAGGGGCACATCAGGTCGATGACCTTGATGCCCGTGACCAGGACTTCCGACGAGGTCGACTGTTCCGCGAAGCTGGGCGCCTCGCGGTGGATGACGTTGTAGTGCGGCGTGACGATCGGACCGGCTTCGTCGATCGGCTCGCCGATGACGTTCATGATGCGGCCGAGCGTGGCGGGACCGACCGGAACGGTGATGCCCTTGCCGGTGTCGGCGACGTCCTGGCCGCGGGTCAGACCTTCGGTCGTGTCCATGGCGATGGTGCGGACGGTGTTTTCACCCAGGTGCTGGGCCACTTCCAGAACCAGGCGGAACGGCTCGCCGGTGCGCTGGTCGAGGTTGGTGGTCTCCAGGGCGTTCATGATCGCCGGCAGGTGACCTTCGAACTCGACGTCGACGACGGCGCCGATGACCTGGACGATCTTGCCGGTCGCCACGAGGGCGGTCGGCTTCACGGCCGTGGGCGCCGCGGTCTTGGCGGCGGGGGCCTTGGCGGCCGCCTTCGGAGCGGCGGCCTTGGTGGCGGGAGCCTTGGGCGCGGCGGCGGCCTTGGGGGCCTTGTCGGCGGCGGGCTTCTTCGGGGCGGTGGCCATTGGTCTGGTCTTCCGTGCGGTCTTTATGCGGTCAGAGAGCTTCGGCGCCGGAGATGATCTCGATCAGCTCCTTGGTGATCTGCGCCTGGCGGGTACGGTTCTTCAGCAGGGTAAGGTCGGCGATCATGTCGCCGGCGGCACGGGTCGCATTGTCCATGGCCGACATCTGGGCGGCGAAGAAGCCGGCCTGATTCTCCAGCATGGCCGACAGGACCTGGACATTGAGATTCCGGGGCAGGAGGGTTTCGAGGATGGCCTCTGCGTCCGGCTCGTATTCATAGCTGGCGCCCTGAAGGTCGACGACGCCGGATCCGCTGACCTGGGCAGGGATCATCTGCTGGAAGGTCGGGGTCTGGGTGACCACGGACTGGAACTTGGAATAGGCCAGGGAGACCACGTCGACCTCACCCGCCTCGAACATGGCGGCGACCTTCTGGCCAACGGATTCAGCGACCGCCAGGGAGGGGCTCGCGCCCACCTCGAAGCTGTCCACGAACCGATCGCCGTAGAGGCGCTTCAGCTGGTCCCGCGCCTTCTTGCCCAGGGTGATGATCTTCACGTCCTTGCCCTCGGCGATGAGGGTGGAGATCCGCTCCCGGGCCATGCGGACGATGGAGGAATTGAAGCCGCCCGCCAGACCGCGGTCGGCGGTGGCGACAATGATCAGCTGCTTCACGTCCTGGCCGGTGCCGACGAGGAGCCTGGGCGCCCCGTCGCCGGACACGCCCGCCGCCAGATTGGCGATCACCGACGCCATGCGCTCGGCATAGGGGCGCGCGCTCTGGGCAGCCTGCTGGGCGCGCCGCAGCTTGGCGGCGGCGACCATTTGCAGCGCTTTCGTGATCTTCTGCGTGGATTCCACGCTCTTGATCCGATTGCGCATCTCCTTGAGGCTGGCCATCTCCTGAAAACTCCGCCGTTTCTTTAGGCGAAGGTCGAGGTGAAGGCTGCAAGGGCGCTCTTCAGC
>CAIMLY010000046.1 GCA_903842425.1 uncultured Alphaproteobacteria bacterium
GCCGAGGTCGTGCTGCACGCCGTCAACCCGCCCTACCCGGACTGGGAGACCCAAATGATGCCGCTGGGCCGCCAGGGCATGGATGTGGCCGAGCGGCTCGGCGCCCTCTTCATGCTGCCGGGGAATGTCTATGGCTACGGCGAGGCCATGCCCGCCCGGCTGTCCGAGGACACGCCCGAGCACCCGACGACCTCAAAGGGCCGGCTCAGGGTCGCGCTGGAGGGTGAGATGCGCGCCCGCGCCGAGGCGGGAGGCTTCCGCGCGGTCGTCCTCCGGGCCGGGGACTTCTACGGATCCGGCGAGGGCTCCTGGCTCGACCTGTCGATCGCCAAGGACCTGGCCAAGGGCCGGCTGGTTTATCCCGGCCCCCTCGACCTGCCGCATGCCTGGGCCTACCTGCCCGACCTCGCCCGGGCCTTCGTGGCCGTGGCCGGGCGGTCGGTACAGGACGGGACGCCCGCCTTCGAGACCCTGCACTTCGCCGGTGACACCCTGACCGGCGCCCAGCTCCTCGACCTCATCGAGGCCGCCGCCGACGAGATCGGCGCGGTCCCCGCCGGGGGTTTCCGCCGGGGCGGCATGCCCTGGGGCGTGATCCGGCTGATGGGCGCCTTCGTCCCGAACCTGAAGGCGGTGGCCGAGATGAGCTATCTCTGGCGCGTCCCCCACGCCCTCGACGGCGCCCGGCTGGCGGCCCGGGTGGGTGAACTCCCCGCCACCCCGCCCCGCCAGGCCCTGGCCCAGGCCCTCCGCGACCTCGGCCTCGGCGCCCGCACTCCGGCGCACTGACGCCTCCGCCTGTTCCCTGACCGTCCCTCGAAGAAGGCCAAGCCCATGACCTCCCCCGAAACCCCGTCCAACCCTGCCTCCCGCACCCTCTGGCTTGTCGCCGGAGGGGTCCTGCTGCTGCAGGGATTCAGCATCTTTGCGCCCATGGCTGTGCTCGGCGGGGCGATCCAGTGGCCGGACAGCCTGGATTACCCTCCCGCCCGGATGCTGCCCCTGCTCCTGGAGCAGATCGACGCCGTGCGGCTCGGTTACGGCCTCTACCTCGGCTACTCCCTGCTCTTCCTGGTGACCGGCGTCCTGACCGTGCGCCTGGCCTCCCGCCCGGGTCCGCTGGGCGTTCTCGGCCTGGTCGCCGTTGGCGCGGCGGCGGCTTCCGCCCTCGCCCGGGCGATCGGCATCATCCGCTGGCTCACCGGCAGTACAGCCCTGGCGGAAGCCTATTCCGCGCCCGGCCTTTCTGCAGATGCCCGCACGGCGATCGAAGCCACGCAGGGCGCCATCAATTCCTGGGGCGGCGCCATCGGCGAGGCGCTGGGCGTTGCGGGCTTTGCGGCGATCTGGGCGATCTCGGCCAGCCTGCTGATCCTGCGCGATCGCCAGCTCCCGGCCTGGGCGGGCCTCGCGGGCCTTGCGGCCGGCGCCCTTGTGGCCCTTCCCGGCCTCGAACTCTTCGGCATCGCGCCACCCGTGTCGATCGTGCTCTCGACCGCCGGGATCCAGCTCTGGTTCATGGCGCTTGGCTTCCTGTTCCTGTGGCGCGGGCTGAGGCGCGCCGCCTAGGGGGCCAGCTCCGGACTTCGCTCTTCTCCCATCGGAAAGGGGGCTTGCGCCGCGCGTCCAAGGCGGCGGACACTCGCCCCCCAGGGCGGGCGCCGGGAGCAGGCCCCCGCCATCCTCCGGGGGGAAGCTGAGATGCGAATTCTGAACCTCTTGCTGTGCGGCCTCGCCGCGGCGCTGCTGGCGGCGCCGTCCGCCCTGGCCGGCCCGCCCAACGCCCTCGACACCTACGTCGCCAAGCCGGATCCGAGCTATGGATATCGCGTGGTCGGTACCTGCAAGGGCGAGGGCTACCGTTGCGCCATCCTGCAGATGACCAGCCAGACCTGGGGCCCCAAGGACGTCGACGACCGCGTCTGGAAGCACTGGATGACCATCGTCATCCCCGACAACCTGTCCCACACTCAGGCCTTCCTCTACATCACCGGCGGCGACAAGGGCGATGCTGCGCCCACCGCCCCGGCGGAACGGTTCGCGAAGATGGCGGTGGAGAC
>CAIMLY010000047.1 GCA_903842425.1 uncultured Alphaproteobacteria bacterium
AGCCAGGTCCGCCTCGGGCCGGGCCGGATCCACCACTGCATGCGGACCATCGGCAAGGCCGAGCGGGCCCTGGACCTGATGGTCCGCCGGGGCCTGTCCCGCGAGGCCTTCGGCCGCAAGATCGCCTGGCTGGGCGGCAACGTGGAGATCATCTCCCGCGCCCGGATCGACATCGAGGCCATGCGCCTGATGGTGCTGAAGGCGGCCCGCGCCATGGACGTGCTGGGCAACCGCGAGGCCCGGGTCTGGGTGTCGATGGTCAAGGCCATGGTGCCCGAGCGGGCCTGCCAGATCATCGACCAGGCCATCCAGATGCACGGCGCCACGGGCATCTCCCAGTGGACGCCCCTGGCCTCCATGTACACCGACGTGCGTCACCTGCGCTTTGCCGACGGCCCGGACGAGGTCCACCACCTGGTGGTGGGCCGCAACGAGCTGCGGGCCTACGAGGGCGGCGCCGAGGACGTCACGGCCTCGGTCGTCTGGCGGAACTGATCCCGCGGCGGGATCCCGGGGCGGCGCCCGCCGCTTCCGGGATCAGCCGGGGAAATTGGCCGGCACCACCTCGGAGAGGGTGGGCCCGATCTCGTCACGGATGACGAGGTGGGCGTGGTCGTCCAGGTCCGTGGGATCGCGGTTGAGGATCACCAGACGGGCGCCGGCCCGCCGCGCCTGCAGGGGGAAGCCCGCCGCCGGCCAGACGGTGAGGCTGGAGCCCAGCACCAGGAAGAGGTCGCAGGACAGGGTCTCCTCTTCCGCCCGGCGCATGGGCGTCTCCGGCATGGCCTGGCCGAAGGAAATGGTCGCCGTCTTCACGATCCCGCTGCACTCCCGGCAGGCGGGCAGCTCGCCCCGGGCCTCAAAGGCCGGTCGCAGGGCGTCGATCTCGTGGCGCAGGCCACAGGCCAGGCAGGTCGCGTAGCTGGCGTTGCCGTGCAGCTCGATCACCCGGTCGGCGGGGATGCCCGAGTGCTGGTGCAGGTTGTCGACGTTCTGGGTGATGACCGCCGACAGCCGGCCGCTCTCCCACAGGCGCGCCAGGGCGTAATGGCCGGCGTTGGGCTTGCGGCCCGTCCAGCCGGCCCGGCCCTGGAAGGCCCGGGTCCAGGACTCCCGGCGCTTGTCCTCGTCGTTCACGAAATCCTGAAACTGGATCGGCTTCATCTTCGTCCAGATCCCGCCCGGGGAGCGAAAGTCCGGAATTCCCGATTCCGTGGAGATTCCCGCCCCGGTGAAGGCCACAATCCGCTCTGCAGACCGCAGGACCTGCGCCAGATCGTCCCGTTTCGCCGATTTTTCGCTCACTTCCGGGCTCCGCCTGACTGCGCCGCTGGACGGCTGCCTGCCGGACCGGCGCCCGGGGCCTCATTTTTGGGCCTTCTCAGGGACGCCTGATCCTGTAGCCAAGGACTTCAGGACAACCGCCGGAACGGCGCAAGGGGGGAAGCGGGGAATGCAGTGCACAAGAGTCATGCAAGCGACGGGCCTCGCCCTGGGCCTGGGGCTCCTCGGGGCGGGCCCGGCCCTGGCCCAGGCGCCTTCGGAGGTGAACTCCGGCGATACGGCCTGGCTGCTCAGCGCCACGGCCCTGGTCCTGCTGATGAGCCTCCCCGGTCTCGCCCTCTTCTACGGCGGCCTGGTGCGCACCAAGAACGTCCTGTCGGTCCTGATGCAGTGCACGGCGGTGGCCTGCCTGGCCTCGGTGGTCTGGCTGGCCCTGGGCTATTCCCTGGCCTTCTCCGGGACCGCCCCCTTCATCGGCGACCTCGGGCGGGTCGGCCTGGTGAACCTGTCCCGCGGCGACGTCATCGGGACGGCGCCCGAGATCGTCTTCTTCGCCTTCCAGATGGCCTTCGCCATCATCACCCCGGCCCTGATGATCGGCGCCGTGGTCGAGCGGGTGAAGTTCGCCGGCCTCCTGGCCTTCTGCGCCGGCTGGCTGGTCCTGGTCTACGCCCCCGTCTGCCACTGGATCTGGGGCGGCGGCTGGATGG
>CAIMLY010000048.1 GCA_903842425.1 uncultured Alphaproteobacteria bacterium
TCCTCGCCGCCGGGGCGCCCGACCGGGCCCGGCCCGGCCCAGCCGCAGGCCGACTTGGACACGGGGACGGACTCGCCGGTGAGGAGGGACTCATCAGCCCAGAGGCCGGTGGTCTCGGCGATCCAGCCGTCGGCCGGCGCGCGGTCGCCCTCGGACAGGACCACGAGGTCCCCGGGCACGACCTCCCGCCCCGCAATCCGCCGGCGGACGCCGCTGCGGATCACCAGGGCCCGCGGGCTGGTCAAGTCGCGCAGGGCCTCCAGGGCCCGCTCGGTCCGGGTTTCCTGGACCACGGTGATGAGGATCGACAGCCCGGCGAAGGCTACCAGGACCAGGGCCTCCCCGAGGTCGCCGAGGGCCATGTAGACCCCGCCCGCCACCAGCAGCAGGGCGAGCATGGGCTCGCGCAGCACGTCGGCGACGATCCGCAGGAAGGACCGCCCGCCCTGGCGCGGCAGGGCGTTGGGCCCGACGGCCGCAAGACGCGCCGCAGCCTCGGCTTCAGAGAGGCCGGAGGAGGCCTGCGGGGCGTCCAGGCCTTGCGAGGCTATGGTCGAGGCGATGGGAGACCTCCATGGGCTTACCGGGAGATTAGGGCCTCGCAGGAGAAGGGGCGAGGCCCGGATGAGCCCGGACCCTCAGGCCTCTTGATTTCGACATTTATCGAGTATCACATGTCCTCCTGGACCCGGGGCTTTGGCCTCTGGCCGCCGGAAGCGAGGGAGGGCAAGGCATGGAAACCCGGGCGTGCGAGGTTGTGGTGATCGGCGGCGGGGCCTCGGGCCTCAAGGCGGCGCGGCAGCTGGTCGAGTCGGGCGTCGACGCCCTGGTCCTTGAGGCCCGCGACCGCGTTGGCGGGCGCACCCTGAGCCAGACCCTCGTCAACGGCGTCACCATCGACCTTGGGGGACAGTGGGTGGCGCCGACCCAGTACCGGGTCCTCAGCCTCGCCCAGGAACTGGGGCTCGGCATCTTCCCGACCTACGAGGACGGCGACGGGGTCGTCTTCCAGGGCGGGGAAAGGAGCTTCTTCAGCGGCCGGACGGACGCCGATGACCCCGTCTCAAGCGCCGATGTGAAACAGGGCCGCCTGAAGCTCGAGGCTCTCGCAGCCTCGATCCCTCTTGAGGCGCCCTGGACCCATCCGGACGCCCAGGCCCTGGACCGCATTACCTACGCCGACTGGATCGAACAGAACCTGACCACGGATTTCGGCCGCTGGCTCTTCAACTTCAACGCTCCGGGCGTGTTCTCGGTCGATGCGAGCGAGCTCTCCATGCTCCACGTGGCTTTCTACTTCGGGGCTGGCGGCGGGTTCGGCGTTGTGACCGGGACCCGTGGCGGCGGGCAGGACAGCCGCTTCCACGAGGGCATGCAGCAACTCTCCATCGGCCTCGCGAAGGGACTTGGCGAAAGGGTTCTCCTCAACCAGGTGGCAGGCCGCATCCGGCAGGACGACGAGGGCGTGACCGTCTGGACCGATGAGCTCGAGATCCGGGCGAAACGGGTGATCGTCGCCCTGTCTCCCACACTGGCTGGACGCATCCGCTACCAACCCGCCCTGCCCGCGCTTCGAGACGCCCTCACGCAACGAATGCCCATGGGTACGGCCATCAAGATGATGCTGGTCTACGACCGCCCCTTCTGGCGTGACGGCGGGCTGTCGGGCTTCGCCCTGACGGACTGCGACGTACCCCAGCTGATCTACGACAACTCGCCCGAGGACGGCTCCTGCGGCATCCTTCTCGGCTTCACCGAAGGCCTGCCTGCGCGCCGGTGGATCGCTGAAAGCGCCGAAGCCCGCAGGGCCGAGGCGATCCGCACCGCGGTTGGCTGCTTTGGATCCGAGGCCGGCTCCCCGAGAGACTTCATCGAAAAGTCCTGGATGGAGGAGGAGTTCTCGCGGGGCTGCTATGCGGGGACCATGACGCCCGGTTCCTGGACGACCTTCGGGACCGCCCTGAGAGCGCCTGTCGGTCGCATCCACTGGGCCGGCACGGAGACCGCGACCTACTGGAATGGCTATGTCGAAGGCGCCCTCCAGGCCGGCGAGCGGGCGGCGGCCGAGGTGATCGAAGCCGTGCGCAATTGAAGATGGAGACTGGGCAATGAACGGCTGGGGGAAAACCGCCGGCGCCCCTGCCAGGGCGCTGCAGAGGCTGCCCTTCGGCGCTCCGGCGAGTGAGGTCGGAGAGGTGATGGCAAGGCATGGGGGCCTTGTCCTGACCGGAGTTCTGACGCCCGACCAGGTGCATCAGGTGAACGCAGACCTGGACCCGTTGGTATCGGCCCTGCCGCCAGGAAACTTCGGTTCCGAGGTGTCCTCCGTCACCAGCCGGAGCGAAGCCGATGAGGCCGCCTACAGCGGCTCAAGGACACGTCACCTGCAGCATTGCTATAAGCGAAGCCGGACCTACCGAGAGGGGTTTCTCGGCAGCGAGGTCCTAGGCGGGTATGTTTCGACGGTGATGCCCGGGGCCATGGGAGCGCCCTCGCTCTACGCCTCGGTCGTGATCGAGATTGCGCCCGGCGAAAGCGCCCAGGGACTACACCGGGATGGGGAAGCCTTCTTTGCACCCCTCGGTCTCAACCACGCAGGCGGTCCCTGCTACCTGGTCAACTGCCTGCTGGCCCTGGTGGACGTCACGGAGGAGATGGGCGCGACCCGGGTCATTCCCGGCAGCCACCTTTGGGAGGACTTCAGCGACTTCAGTTCCCAGGACCAGACGATCCCCGCGACCCTCAAGGCGGGCGACATGCTGTTCTACAATGGAAAGATGCTGCACGGGGGCGGGGCCAACACGACGCGGGACCGACACCGCAGGGTGCTGGCGACCGCCTTCAGCTTTCCCTTCATCATGGGCGAGGAGGCCTGGCCGTTCACCGTCTCGCCTGAGGAAGTGCGCGGCTATCCGCGCCGGGTGCAGTCCATGCTGGGCTTCCGCTCCAAGTCGCATCATGGCGAGGAGCCCGGCTTCTTCTGGCGGGTCGACACCTGCCCCCTGGAGCGTAGCCTCGGCCTGGACTAGGCGGCCCTGCACCGCAAATTCCCACGCGACTTGGGACGCCCCGATCAGATAAGGAAGGCCGGGTGAGGATACGCGAGGTGCAGATGGCTACGGCGCAGGCGACAGGACGGCTCCTCGCGCCGGAGGAGGAGAGGCGGGCGAAGCAACCCCGGAGGCCACTCCAGAAGCGCAGCCGGGAGAGGTTCAAGGCCCTGCTTGACGCCACTGACGCCCTGCTCGAGGTCCGCGACGTCAGCGAGGTCGGGCTCTACGACATCGCGGAGAAGGCGAACGTCCCCCCGGGATCA